>JAFUBJ010000247.1 GCA_017460265.1 Atopobiaceae bacterium
GATCAGGGTCCGGAGGGACGCCGAGGGGCTCTCGCTGCGCGCCTTCGGCGCCATGGTGGGGGTGAGCTACCCCTACCTCTCGCGGGTGGAGAACGGCGAGGCGGCGGCCAGCGTCGACGTGCTGCTGCGCATAGCCGACGGGCTCGGCGTCCCGGTCGGGGACCTCTTCTCGTTCGAGGCGCGGGGCGTCACCGAGTACTCCTCGGAACGAGTCTGAGGGGACGCGAGGAGCGAGGGCCGCGCTGTGCCACCAGCGCGAATTTTATTATTCTCCTGTTGTTTTACTTAAGGTGATGCTTCGCCTTGAACTGGCGCACCTCTTCGTAGCCCCAGTGGCCGGCCAGCGGGTCGTAGTCCTTGTCTGCCGCCGCCTTGCCCGCGGCATTTGCTGCGGCCACGTCCTCAGGCTCGCCAAACACGTGGCGGTAGTAGTCGGAATCGAGCACGGCCGAGCAATAGCTGATCTTGTCCGCGACCACCTCATGTATGGACGAGACGTAGCCATCGGGAACCTTGGCTCCCTCCGCGGGCGTAAAGCTGTCCTCGGAGGACAGATAGGTTCCCATGTCCGTCTTCCAGTCATAGTTGAGGTCAAAGACGAGCGGGCTGCGGTCCGAAAAGGCGTCGCGGCCAGGCAGCAGGCGCGAGTCCCATTCGGCCCCAAAGAGGTTGAGCAGCGTGGGCAGGATGTCCATGCTCGACGTGGGCGTGTCCACCACGATGGGCTTTTTCTTCTCGAGGGCGCCAGACCAGATGATGAGGCGGTTGTGGTCGCGGTCGAGCAGCGAGGAAACGTCATGGCCGTAGAGCTCGGACAGTACGGGAAGACTGCCGAGCGAGTCGTCATCGAGGCCATAGGGGAAGTGGTCGGCAGCAATGACAATGACCGTGCGGTTGGCGATCTTGCGCTTCTCGAGCTGCTTGATGAGGTACTCCATCGCGCGGTCGAGGTCGATATTTGCGGCAAGGTAGGAACGGACCGCCTCGGAGTAGGGAAGGTCCGCCACCTCGTCCCACCACTTGGCAGACATGTCGTTGATCTCGGGTGAGTAGAGGCTGTGCCCGCTCACGGACATGTAGTACACGTTGAAGGGGTGTTTGGCGTCGCCGAGCTCGCCGTAGAGGTTCTCCCAGGTGCCCTTGACCATCTCGAGGTCGCTTTCCGGCCACTGCTCCGTCACCCACTGCTCCATGCCGTTGCCAAAGCCCATGTAGCCGTGGTTGTAGCCCAGCTCGTTGTGGGTCAGGTTGCGGCTGTAGTAGGTGTAGTCGTTGTTGTGGAACATCCAGCCGTCGTAGCCCAGGCGGTTGAGGGTGAAACCCATGGTCATGTAGTTGTTGTGCTCCGCCGTGTCGATGACGGATGCTCCTCCGTCTGTGGGGAGCATCCCAAAGATGTTGAGGTATTCGCCACCCGTGGTACCGGCGCTTGCGGGCTGGTAATAGTCGGTGAACTGGATGCCCTTGGTGGCCATGCGGTAGAGCGTCGGCGTGATGTCCTCGCGGATGGCCTCGGCCGAAAAGGCCTCGGCAGAGATGAAGATGAGGTTGTAGCCCTCAAAGAGGCCTGTCATGTCGTTGCGGAGGCTGGGGGTCTGCGACGCCACGTACGTGTCGAGCGCGGCCCAGGTACCGTCTGTGGTCTTGGCAAGCGCGGCAAAGTCGATGTCGAGGGAGTTGGGTGCTGCCTTTGCCTCCTTTGGCTGCTCCTTGGTCTTTTGGGATGCGGTGTCCGCAGCTTCGCTCTCGTCGCTTAAGGTCGGAGCCATCTTGGTTCCCGTGAAGCTGGCCTCCTGGGGCCCTGCCGCAGCGTTCCACACCTCTTTGTACATGCTGGTCAGCAGGCCAAAGTTCTCCGTTGCCTGCTGGAACGAGTAGCGTTGGGCATAGACGAGGCCAAATGGTCCGCTTGCCGGCACGAGCGAGAGGGCAAGGACATAGCTTGCGAGGGCCGCGCATCCCAGGACCGTATACGTCTCGTGCCGATAGCGCATGGCAGGGTCGTGCTTCATGAACAGGGCGTACAGGACGGCTGGAAACATGAAGAGCACGACATGAAGGATTCCCGAGGGGTTAAGCACCAGGATGGAGATCTGGTCGGAAAAGCCCCCAACGGCATGGCTGGCGCCGCCGGTGATCGTTGCCAGGTCGTAGAACATCTTGAACTCGCAGAACACGAAGTACTCGATGCCGTACATGATGCCGAGCGCACAAAGCATCGCGAGCTTCAGGCACCTGTTTACCCAGGGTTTGTCGCTGATTGAGCACAAGACGTGCAGAATGATGCCGCCCACGAGCGAAAAGAGCGTGAGGAAGACGAGCGAAGGAATGAAATTGTCCGTGGTTGAGTCTTTGAGAATTAGCTCGAGCCACAGGATGGACGCGGGAAGGACTGCGACGGATAGCAGTTTCCTTCTGGCGTCGGGGCTGTTCTTGTATGTGCTCAGTAGCTTGCGAGCGATAGCGGGGTTGAGCTGCACATCCGACCTCTTTCACGGGTAGCTATCAATCATACCCGAAGGCAAGAGCGAGGGAAAAGATGAGGAACCTGATGACGGTGCCTGCTCACTTCAGCTTTGCGTTGAGCTTGGGGTAGATTCGTTCCCGGAACCAAGGCTCGCTGGAGGCGGCAACCGCGCCTTCGGGCGTGAACCACCTAAGTCCGCTGTTCTCGTCTGGCTTTGTGAACAACGTCTCTTCAGGGTCTGCCTCGATCAGGTAGGTCAGGTTAAGGTGCAGGTGGGAAGATACGTAGCGGCCCGCCTTGATGTGCCCGTCGACCGTGAGAACCTCGAGGGAATAGATGTCGGGCGACACGAGGCGTGCATGCGCAAGCCCGCTCTCCTCGCGAACCTCGCGTAGGGCCACGGCGGCAAGGTCGTGCTCGCCGTCTGCATGGCCGCCCAGCCACGACCAGCTGTCATAGAGGTTGTGATAGCACATGCGCACCAGCTGGCGGTTGGGGGAGGTTATCCACGCCGATGCCGTGAAGTGCGCCCATTCGTTGTCACGCGTGAAGAGGTCTTGGTCGCCCTGCAAGAGCGACAGCATGAGGCATTTGTCGCGCTCTTCCTGCTCGTTGAAGGGTATGTAGCGCCTGATGTCGTCGACGATGCCCATCTCAAGCTCCCTGAAGGCAGGCCTCAGAAGAGGCGATCGATCAGCTCGACGATGCCGTCGTGGTCGTTGTCGGCGACTATGAGGCGCGCCACGTCACAGACCTCCCTCGAGGCGTTCCCCATGGCGACAGGCATTCCGACCGACTTCAGCATGGCAAGGTCGTTTCCGCCGTCACCAACGGCCACGATCTCCTCCATGGCTATGCCCAGGCGCTCTGCCAAGGCCCTGAGCCCCACAGACTTGTTGACGCCGAGGGCCGTGCACTCCATGCAGCCGGGCTCAGAGCTCCACACCTCTATGGGGGCATCCGCTTCGACGATGCGATCTCGAATGCGAAGGCACCCTTCGTTTTTGACGTGGTAGATATCGAGCTTCACCACCTTGCCGGGATGCGCGGCAACCCATGCGGCAAGGTCTTCCACTGGTTCATAGATCTGCTCGTACATCATGCGGTAGCCGTGGAGACCGCACTCGTCGAGCCGCTCTGCGTCTGCCTTGCGTGCCCGCGTGCCGTCAACGCACGAAAGGAAGGGGATGCCGCCCTCCTCAAGCGCGATGGTCACTGTCGTAAGCACGGCTTCGGTGGGGATGGGAGTCGAGAGGAGCACCTCGCGTTTCGCAAAGTGGTATGCGATCGCCCCGCTCGCCAAGACGCCGTAGGGAACAAACGAGAGCTCTTCCCGGTACTCGGAAAGCTCGACGACGTTTCTGCCCGTCGCAAGAGCCAAGGCCACGCCCTTGCTGCAAAGGTCCCTCAGGGCTTGTCTCGTACGTGGCGAGACGTGCTTGTCCGAGGTGAGCACGGTGCCATCCATGTCGAGGGCAAGTAGCCTATAGGCTGCCATGGCTGCTCCTTTGTCCTTGGGGATTCCGCTGAAAAGTATATGCGACGAGGCATGCGTGCGCCCGCCCCTTTTGCCACGGGGCGTGGTTCTGTCATTATGAAAAGGTCGTTGCCCATCAGTTGAAGGGAGCCTCTCATGGCAAAGCAGCTTGACCTCTACTACTACCCCGAATGCCCGTATTGCCAGCGTGTCCTGCGCGCCATTGACGCACATGGCTGGAAGGGCATCACCTTGAAGGACATCCACAAAGATGCCGAGGCCGACGCCACGCTCGTGCGCGTTGGGGGCAAGCATCAGGTTCCGTGCCTGTTCATTGACGGCGACCCCATGTACGAGTCCCTCGACATCATCGACTGGCTGACCAAGGAGTTTGCGTAGCCGTTCGCTTCGCGCACTTTTGCTTGTAAGGGCCGCCCGTCCGTGGATGCGTTGACGGGCGGCCCTTCCTGTTGCCGTATAAAAGAGATGCCTATGTGTCATTTGAGGAGGAGGATTCCATGACCGAACAGTATCTTGTTCTCGACATCGGGGGTACCTACATCAAGTACGCCATCATCGACGGCGACGCGAAGTTCATCATGCAGGACAAGTTTCGTGCCGATACAAGCAGCGAGGAGGCCATGCTTGCGTCGCTCCACCTGCTCAAGGAAGAGGTCTCCGACTATGAGTACGACGGCGTCGCCGTGTCAATGCCTGGTCGCATCGACACCAAGCGCGGCTGGGCTCACACCGGCGGTGCCTTCACGTGGCTGAGCGAGTATCCTGCGGCCGAGAAGTACGGTGCCGTGTTTGGCAAGCCGTGCACCATCGCCAATGACGGCAAGTGCGCGGCGCTTGCCGAGAGCTGGGCAGGAGCGCTCGCTGACGTCGACTCCGGGTGCGTCATCGTGCTGGGAACCGGCATCGGTGGTGGCATCGTCTTGAACAACAAGGTGTGGATGGGCTGCTCGGGCGGCGCCGGCGAGCTCTCTTGGTTTGGCGCCAAC
>JAFUBJ010000020.1 GCA_017460265.1 Atopobiaceae bacterium
CGGTCTGTTCGGATGAGGTTGGAGGTATACAAGATGGCAAAGCCGCTTTTGGGACTTCCGGTGGCAGACGCGCTGACGGAGGAGCTGGCGCACGAGGTTGCGGAAATGGCCGAACGGGGCATCACGCCCACGCTCGCCATCGTGCGCGTGGGGGAGCGCGACGACGACCTGTCGTACGAACGCGGCGCGCTCAAGCGCTGCGAGAAGGTCGGGGTGGCGGTTCGCCAGTTCGTGCTGCCGGCTGACTGCTCGCAGGATGAGCTCATGGCCGTCATCGACGAGGTCAACTCCGACGCGTCCATCCACGGCTGCCTCATGTTCCGCCCCCTTCCCAAGACGCTTGACGAGGCCGCGGCCTGCGCGGCGCTCGACCCCGCCAAGGACGTCGACTGCATCACCGAGGGCTCGCTCTATGGCGTCTTCGCCAACCGTCCCATTGGATTTGCCCCCTGCACGGCCGAGGCATGCATCGAGGTCCTCGACCACTATGGCTACGACCTCACGGGCGCCCGCGTCACCGTGGTGGGCAGGAGCCTTGTCATCGGCAAGCCTGTCTCGATGATGCTCCAGGCCAGAAACGCCACCGTGACGATGTGTCACACCCGCACGCGCGACCTTGCGGCAGAATGCGCGAAGGCCGAGATCCTCGTCGTCGCCGCCGGGCATATCGGGACCGTGGGCGCCAATGCGGTGGCGCCTGGGCAGGTCGTCATCGACGTGGGCATAAACTGGGACGAGTCCGCGGGCAAGCTCTGCGGCGATGTCCTCTATGATGATGTGGAGCCCATCGTGGGCGCCATCACGCCGGTTCCTCGCGGTGTCGGGTCGGTGACCACGGCGGTCCTCGCAAAGCACGTCATCGAGGCCGCGCGGCGCCAGGCGGCATAGCACCCGTGCTGCCCGCCCGTGCGGGCGCGGCGGCTGGTTAGGAGGCCAACATGTCAGACGAGCGCAGCATCAACAGCGAGGGCTATGCGCCGCTCGACAAGCCCCGCGTGGAGGCGGCCGTGCG
This sequence comes from Atopobiaceae bacterium, assembly GCA_017460265.1. GTDB lineage: Bacteria > Actinomycetota > Coriobacteriia > Coriobacteriales > Atopobiaceae > UBA1367. The sequence continues at coordinate 1,013 of JAFUBJ010000020.1, forward strand.
CGAGCTTCTGGCTGCCATCGGTGAGGACCCCGACCGCGAGGGACTGCTTGGCACGCCCGACCGCGTGGCGCGCGCATGCGCGGAGCTCTTTGGCGGCATGCAGGAGGACCCAAGCCGCCACCTGCTGAAGCAGTTCCACGAGCCGGGCAACGAGAACATGGTCATCGTGAAGGACATCCCCTTCAACTCCATGTGCGAGCACCACCTGCTTCCCTTCGTGGGAAAGGCGCACATCTGCTACCTGCCGCGCGATGGCCGCATCACGGGGCTTTCCAAGCTCGCGCGCTGCGTCAACGGCTATGCGCACCGACCCCAGCTCCAGGAGCGGCTCACGCAGCAGATTGCCGACGCGCTGGAGCTTCGGCTCGAGCCGCGTGGCGTGCTCGTGGTGCTGCAGGCCGAGCATTCGTGCATGAGCATGCGCGGCATCAAGAGCGTCGGGTCGTCGACGGTGACCTCTGCCGTGCGTGGCTGGTTCAAGGACGACCTCAAGGCCCGCGAGGAGGCGCTGCGCCTCATCGGGCTATAAAAGGGCGGGGCTGACCTGCCCCTTGCAAACGGCGGGTGCGGACGTACCCCAGGAAGGAACACCTGATGGCATCTCAAGACTTCCCAACGGTCGACGCGCTCGCGCCTGCGCAGATTTTTGCCAAGGCCGCCACGGTGGGCAAGGGAAAGGCGGACATGCCCGTTGCGCGCGCGTTTATCCTTGCCGTGCTGGCAGGCCTCTTCATTGGCATGGGCGGCATGTTCATGCTGCTGGTGAAGGCCGACGCCACGCTGAGCTTTGCCGCCTCCTCCGTGCTGGGCGGCTTTGCGTTTAGCTTGGGACTCTTCGCCGTGCTCGTGGCGGGCGCGGAGCTCTTCACGGGCAACAACTTGATGATCGTTGGCAAGGCGCAGGGCCTCTATGGGCCTGCGCAGCTGCTGCGGAGCTGGGCCATCGTGTACGTGGGCAACCTGTGCGGCTCGCTTCTGCTGGTCGCGCTTCTGCACTTTGCCAACTTTGGCGGGATGAACGGCGGCGCCGTGGGGGAGACCATGGTCAAGGTTGCCACGGCAAAGTGCGCGCTTCCCTGGACCGTGGCATTCTTCCGTGGCGTCATGTGCAACATCCTCGTGTGCCTGGCCGTCTGGATGGGCTTTGCCGGAAAGACCGTGGTCGACAAGTTCCTGGCTGCCGCCATGCCGGTCATGGCCTTTGTTGCCTGCGGGTTCGAGCACTGCGTGGCAAACATGTTCTTCATTCCCAGGGGGCTCGTGACGCTGGCTACCACGGGCGCGCCGGAGGGCCTTGACGCCGCGGCGCTCACGCTTGGGGGCCTGCTCTCCAACCTCTCTGCGGCGACCTTGGGTAACATGGTCGGCGGCGTCGCGATCTTTGCCGGCGCCTACATCCTTGCCTTTGGAAGAAAGGACGCCTAGATGTCTTATCGCCTTCCCTTTGACGTTCCCGCATGGACCTACGACCAGGCCCTCCATCAGCTTCACTCGGCGCTTCGCTTTGGCATCTGCCCCATGCTCGAGACCGTGGTCGACATGCTGGCCGAGCTCGGCAACCCCGACCTGTGCTTTGAGTCGGTGCAGATTGCGGGCACCAACGGCAAGACGTCCACCTCGCGCTACACCGCGGCGATCCTCATGGGCGAGGGCTATCGCGTGGCCCTCTACACCAGCCCTGAGCTCGTGCGCTACAACGAGCGCATGGAGGTCGACGGCGTCCCGGTGAGCGACGAGGCCTTTGCGCATGGCATTGCCGCCGCCACGATTGCCGGCGAGCGGGTGAACGCCCGCCGCAGCGCGGCAGGGGAGCGGCCCTACGACATCACCGAGTTTGACACCCTCACCGTGGCTGCCTGCGTGGTCTATGCCGAGGCGGGCGTGGACGTGGCGGTGCTGGAGTGCGGCATGGGCGGGCGCTGGGACGCCACGAGCGCGGTCAAGTCCACCAAGACCGTCGCGATCACGGGCATCGGGCTCGACCACATGCACATCCTGGGCGACACGCTCGAGGCCATCGCGGGCGAGAAGGCCGCCATCATCAAGGCGGGGCGCCCGTGCGTGCTGGGCGTGGGAACCGCCACGCCCGACAGCGTCGAGGACGTCTTCCTTGCCCAGTGTGCCGAGGAGGGCGTGGAGCCCGTGCTCCTGCGTCCCGAGGACCTTGCCGACGCGCGCGGCGAGATGCATCCCGGCACGCCTCGCGCCCATGAGGACCTGCCGCATGCGAGCTACCGTGTGACCAGGCGCCCCGCGCGCCTGGGGCTTCCGCTGGTGCTTGACGTCACCACGCCGCGCGCGGCCTACGAGGGCCTTGCCGCTCCCAAGCCGGCCTATCAGGCGGCAAACATCGCCTGTGCCGTCGCGCTGGCCGAGGCGCACCTTGGGCGTGTGCTCGATGCGGGGAAGCTCTCCGAGGCCGTGATGGGCTGCCCCACGCCGGGCCGCTTCGATATGCTGCGGAGCGATCCGCCCATCCTTATTGACGCCTGCCACAACCCCCAGTCGGTCGAGACCTTCCTCACCGCCGTCCGTGACATCGAGCCTGACGTTTCCGGTCGTCCCGCGCTTTTGTGCGCCGCGCTTGCTGACAAGGACTGCGGCGGCATGGTGGAGCTTCTCGCGCACGAGTTCCCGTGCGTCTACGTGACCCAGACGTCCTCGGCGCGTGCCCTTGCGGCCAAGGAGCTGGCGGCTCTCTTCCGCGAGGCGGGGGCCGACGTGCGCGGCGTCTATCCGACCGTGGCCGAGGCGGTCTCCGCCCTTGACGGACAGGCCTACGTGGCCTGCGGCTCCATCACCCTTGCCGGTGAGGTGGCAGGCATCCTCAGGTAAGGTCATCGGGACACCTGGGACAGCCCTCTGTCCCACTTTGGCCGCCGACCGGTCAACGTTGCCATGCGCGCCCCTTATCCGTGCCGTATTGCGATCAATCTTGCCTGTTTTGAGACGAAGCGGCGCTTTGCGGCGTAGGATATATGACAACCGCGATTTTTGGAATGCCACATTCCCTGGTAGTGACCCTAACAAGCGAAAAGAGGCAATCATGAAGAACCGTGCTTTCACCACCCTGTTGACCACCATGGCTCTGGCCGCCACCCTCGGACTGGTGGGATGCGGAGGCTCGCAGGCTCCCGCGACCGACGCTGCTGCCCCAGCGGCCGAGGCCACCGTGACGGAGGAGAAGACCGCCACGACCGAGGCGGCTCCTGCAGAGTCCACGGCCGAGACCACCAAGACCGAGGCCACGACGACCGAGTCCTCCGCGCCCGCTCCTGCGCAGAATAACTACATCGGCGACGAGGCTGCCAAGTCCGCGGCGCTTGCCCATGCGGGCTTTGCCGCAACCGACGTGACCGAGCTCGAGTCGGAGCTCGACCTCGACGATGCCATCGTTCACTATGACGTCGACTTCAAGTCCGGTGGGATGGAGTACGATTACGACATCGATGCGGTGACGGGTGAGGTTCTTACCTTCTCGTCAGAGGTTGACGACTAAAGGAGTGTTTCATGCAAAGAAGGCTGCAGTTCCAGCCTTCCAGGCGCGCGGGGGCGTTCGCCCTCGCGCTTGTTCTGGTTGGCGGTCTTTCCTTTCCGACTCCAGCGCTCGCTGCGGTGGTCATTGACGAGACCGAGCTTGCCCAGGGCGAGAACGCCGTGGGCGGCGGTACGGCCACCCTCGCGGAATCCGTCCTGGACATGGTGGATGTGACGGCAGGGTACATGTCCACCGACGAGGACCTGACCGTCAACTTCAATGGGGGAAATTCCATAGAGACGGTTAGCGTGGAAGGTTCGGCAAACGTCGAGATGAACTTCTCGGGCGACAACGAGGTCGAGGACATACAGGCCATCGATGACTCCACCCTGACGGTCAATGCCAACGGTCACAACGAGTTTGAAGAGCTAAACGCTTACAATCACTCCAACGTTACCGTTAACGTAACGGGCGACAACGAGTTCGAGGAGATTCAGGGCTTTGACTACGCCAACGTTACCGTGCGGGGGACCGACTGCCAAAAGAAGGACGTCATAGAGCTTGGCGAGGGCGAGGATCATACCTCCCTCAGCACGCAGGACGGCAAACTCACGATTGACCATGTGACGGTGAACGTCGAGGCCAAGAGCGGCTCCGTCAGAGCCGAATACAACGACTTGGTCATCGACACTTCCAAGATTGCCTCTGGTGACGACACCGAACACACGCAAATCATGGCGGGGGGCGCCCTTAAGATGAGCGAGTCGGTCATCGACATCACGGGCACTGTTTTCTCCTTCGGAATGATGACAATCGACCACTCGGACGTCAAAGTGGAAGCCCCTTCCTCGGGGACGCCTCTTGACACCTACCGCGTGTGGTCCTCTGAGGGCATCGAGCTGATCGATGAGGAGAACGGCGAGGTCAAGGCAGGCGCTATCGGCGACATACAGGTCGCCTACGTCGACACGGGTGACGAGGGCATGGTTGACCTCCAGGCTGACGGTGAGCCGGCGTACTACAAGTGCAAGAGTGGTGTCACCAACCCTGCCACCAAGTCGCTGCCCAGAACGGGAGACACGTCTGATCCCATGCTGCCGCTGGCCATCGCCCTCACGGGCGTGGGTGCGGCTGCCCTCGGCATCGTGGCGAGGCGTCGCCTTTCCGTGCGCTAACGTCACATACCAGCACACATTTTGAGGGGTGCGCGACACGGTTCGCGCGCCCCTCATTCTGTCCATCTTTTGGAGTATTGGTCCGCTGAGGGGCTTCTGGGGGCTCAAACCCTCAACCATTACTATAATGTCCCACGTGTGCACCGCCCGCTGTGTGTCCCGACGAGAGGCTGCGTATGACAAAGAAGACCAGGAGACTGCTGTGCTGCGTGTTGGCGTTTGCCACCGCTCTGCTGCTGGTCCCCCGCGTGGCCATGGGCGACGAGGGCTATTACTACGACGACACCACCTATTACGACGACAGCTATTACGACGAAACGTACTACGACGATTCGTCCTACTCGTATGACGAGACCTACTCTGACGCCTCGTACGAGGACTATGGCTATACCTACGAGGAGGACTATTCCTCTGACGAGTCGTATGGCGAATACTCCGACGCGAGCGTGGGTGTCACGACCTCTGATACCTGGGACTTTGTCCATTCCGAGGGCTTCTCGCTCGAGGGCGGCACGAGGCTCTTTGGCATCGACGTGAGCGAATGGAACGCCCAGATCGACTGGGAGCGCGTGCAGGCCGACGGCGTTGAGTTTGCGATTCTGAAGTGCGGCGGCTCCGACTGGATAGGCGGCGGATGCTACGCCGACTCCGAGTTTGTGCGCAACGCCAAGGAGTGCGAGCGCCTGGGCATCCCGTACGGCGTGTACTTCTTCTCGACCGCAGACAACGCGTTCGAGGCTGCCATCGAGGCAAAGTTTGTGAGCACCATGCTCGTTGGCCTCAATCCCTCGCTGCCCATCTTCCTCGACCTCGAGCTCGAGGAGCTTTCTGACCCCGAGTGCGCGGGCCTTCTCACCGAGGTCTCGCAGACCTTCTGCGGCATCATGGAGGCGGCCGGCTGGCACCCGGGCATCTACGCAAGCTACAGCTGGTGGGAATACCTGCTGGTTGATCCCTGCTTTGACAACTGGGCCAAGTGGATCGCTGCCTACGACGGCACGTTCGACCACGAAGGCGCTCAGTGCTGGCAGTTCTCGCACTCCGGCTGGATTGACGGCATCGACTGGCCTGTCGACCTCAACTACTGGTTCCTGTAAGGGGCTTTCGGGTCGCGCCAGTGCGATGGCGGAGTGTCGCGCTGTGTGATATCCGTCGATATCGTTCGACGCGCACCGTTGCGTGCTTGCTCTGCTACAATGCCCAAAGGTACATTTCGCGTTTGTCTTACCGCGTAAAACAATTGCTCGTTTGTCCGTAACGAAGGAGAGCTTCAACTATGTCAGACCTTCTCGATCAGCTTATTACCCCTGAGGTGCGCATGGTCCTCTACCTCATGGTGGCCTGCCTCGTGATGCTCTACGTCCTCTCCATCGTGTACGTCATCCGCGACGCCCAGCGTCGTGGCGCCGAGCCGTGGTGGCTGTGGGCTGTCATCTCGGTCATCCCCATCGTGGGCCTTCTTGCCTACGTCATCCTGCGTCCCAGCTCCTACCTGGTTGACCGCGAGGAGCAGGACCTTGACATCGCCCTGCGCGAGCACCAGCTGTCTCACTACGGCATCTGCCCCAAGTGCGGCGCTCCCATCGACCGCGACTTCATCGTGTGCCCCATCTGCAACACGCAGGTGCGCAACGTCTGCCCCACCTGCCATCGTCCGCTGAACGCTGACTGGAAGGTCTGCCCGTACTGCCGCACGCGTATCCAGTAGGGGACTGGCTCCAAAACTTGTACGTTGGCGGCGCTCCTTCGGGGCGCCGCTTTTGCGTGGGGGACATCTTTCTCTGTCATGTGCCGAAGGTTCCGCTTCCGCCGAACGACCCATAGCGGGTGGGTCATTCCGTCTCGAAAGTCTCCTCGTCGGCTGCGAAGGCTCGGAATGACCCACGAAATGTGGGTCGATATGGTTGCGGGTCTTGGTGAGATGGTCCTCTGCGTCGCTTTTGTGTTCTCGGCGCCGTCCGTCGCCGATAGGGGATGAATTCCGCCCGCGTTCCGGCCTTCTCACAGACAAGTCCCGTACAATGTGGCAACATGCTCTATGAGATATGCTCCTAACTTGTTCAAGCCCTTTGTCCTGGACGACCCATAAGGAGATGCGACATGTTCTGCCCCAACTGTGGTACCGAGGCAATGCCTGGTCAGAAGTTCTGCATGAACTGCGGACAGAAGCTCATCTTGGACGTGCCGGCTGAGCCCGATGCCGCCGAGCCCGCGGAGCCGGTTTCCGTAGAGGTGCCGGAACCGGTCGAGGTGGAGGTTGCAGAGCCGGTTGAGGAGGCCATCGAGCCCGAGGTCGTGGAGGCCGTCGAGCCGCAGGCCACCGAGGCCGTGGAGCCAACGGAGGCCGTCGAATCAGAGCCTGTCGAGGTTGTCGAGGCCATCCCTGAGCCCATGGAAGCAGCCGAAGCCATCCCTGAGCCCGTGGAGACGACCGAGACAATCCCGGCCCCCGCCGCTCCTGAGCCTGAGGCCGTTGCCATCCCCGAGCCCGTGGAGGCAGCCGAGAGCATCCCCTCATCCGCCATCGAGGCGGCGGAGACAGCCCTGTTTGAGGTGGCCGAGGCGGTAAAGCGCGAAGTGAGGGGCGAGCCCGAAGGGTCCGGCGTCGTGGTAGAGCGCATTGACCTGAGCTCGATCAACGTGGACGATGGCGCCGCAACCTCCCAGCCCGCGGCTCCCGCGCCGCCAGCGGCAGACGAGACGCGTGCCGTGCCGGAGGGCCCGACGACCGTCATGCCGCAGGCCGAGCCCACGCGTGAGACGTACGCCTCGCAGCCAACCGGGCCGGTGCCCGTGGATCCCACGATGGCGGTTCCCATCCCGCAGCCCGTGGCAGAGCCCACGCCCATGTCGGGGTCGTCTTCTTCCAACGCACAGGGTGGCTATGCGGCTCCGCCCGCCGCAGCCTACACGCCGCAGATGGTTCCCCAGCAGGTGACGAAGAAGAAGGCCTGGTACTCATCGCCCATCGTCGCGGTACTCGCGGGACTCGTCGCCTTTGGTGCCGCGTCGAGCATCGCCTTTCGTGCCGTGACCGGGCTCTTCTCGTCAGGCAGCTCCTACGAGGAGACGAGCCCGATCGAGGAGATCAAGGTAGACATCGACGAGGACGACGAGGACTTCTCGGACATCTTCGAGCAGCTCGAGAGCACCACCTCCACCACCGACGATGGTGCCACCCCCGTCTTCCAGGGGACGGCGAGCGACTACCTTGAGTCCCATGGCTACCCGACGCTCCTGTCCTTCATGGAGCTTTCGGGAAGCGACTTGGCGAGCCTCGTTACGTCAAATGACTATTTCTTCTATAGCGAGGACGGCAACAGCGTATATGCCAAGAGCGACGGCTCCATTGTCTTCAACACCCTGACGGACAGCGGCTACCTTGACGAAGACGACTATGACGACCTCAGCGTGGGTGGCCAGGACGAGGGAGCCATCTTCATCCTCATCTTTGAGGGCTACGATTCTCCCGACGCCGCCCTTGAAGGCATGGCAAACTGCGTCATTTCCGAGCGTAAGACCGTGAGCGACAAGGAGACCGTCGCGGTCGTCCACGGGCCTTCCATGCGCGAGTATCTGGTTGATGTCTACGACGTGGAGGACGGTGACTACGAGATTGACCTCTACACTCCCGAGGCGGTCGAGTTTGGCTTCTTTGACACCGTCAACAACGGCAATTTTGGATCTACCCCAAGCGAGGTCGTAAAGAACTTCAACGGCTAGGGGAGAGATCACATCGCTTCGATTCGCAGGCCCAGACGGCGATTGAACCGTCTAGGCCCGCCTTTTCCAGTGTTTTGGACAGAGGCCTCCGTCCCCTGCTCCAAAAGATGAGTCAAGGGCGATCTGATCCGGCGTACCGGATGGGCGGGGATTGCGCCGAAGCGGACGTCAAGATGCAATGTTTAGTCCGGAACGGCGCGACCCGAGCCCAACCGGATGTTGCTAGGCGCTCACGGCTCAGCCGCAACGCAGCGTGCCCGGCCCGACGGCTTGCGAACACGCGTATGGCTGCTCGCTTGCGCCGACGGACCGGGCACGCTACAATGGTGACGCGGGGCGGCCTGTGGTAAAGCCCTCCCGTGGCA
>JAFUBJ010000021.1 GCA_017460265.1 Atopobiaceae bacterium
CATATGGCATCAAGTAACGCCAAGTCCAAGGGCTCTTCCTTGATGATTATCCCTTTTGGATGACTCGACGGTATCGGTAAAAATATGACGGCCTTTGAGCACGGCAATGACATGATTTTGATTGATGCTGGTCTCATGTTTCCCGATGACCAGCAGCCTGGCATCGACCTTGTTCTTCCTGACTACACGTATGTGCTGGAGAACGAGGAGAAGCTTCGCGGCATCATCATCACTCACGGCCATGAGGACCATACCGGGTCGCTCCCGTACCTCCTCATGGACCTCACCCATAAGGTGCCCATCTATTCCAGCAAGCTGACCCTTGGCATCATCGAGGGGAAGCTTGCCGAGCATCGCATAAACGCGCCCAAGTTCCGGGAGGTCAAGGACGGCACCCATATCAACCTCGGTGCCTTCTCCATCGACTTCTTCTCAATGACGCACTCCATTCCCGCCGCCCTTGGCGTGTACATGCGCACCCCGGCGGGGTCGGTGCTCCATACCGGAGACTTCAAGCTCGACCAGACGCCCATTGATGGTGACACACCCAATTATCAGGCCATCTCCCGCTTTGCGACGCTGGGCATCGACCTTTTGCTCTCCGACTCGACCAATGCGGCAAACCCTGGCTTCACGCCTTCCGAGGCGGCTGTGGGTCCCCAGCTTCGCCACATCATCAAGAACGCCTCGGGTCGCGTCTTCGTGGCCTCCTTTGCGAGCCACATACACAGGCTCCAGCAGGTGTGCGACGCGAGCGTGTCTGTCGGTCGCAAGGTCGTCGTGACGGGCCGCTCCATGGTTTCCAACACCAAGATCGCGCGCCAGCTTGGGTATCTGCGCATCGACGAGGCAGACATCATCGATGCCTTTGAGGTTGACGACATACCTGACGACAAGATCGTCGTGCTCTGCACCGGAAGCCAGGGAGAGCCGCTCTCTGCGCTTGCGCGCATGGCAAACGGCGAGCACAAGTCGCTCTCCATCACCTCCCGCGACACGGTCATCATCTCCGCCACGCCCGTTCCCGGCAACGAGAAGAGCGTCGCCGGCATCGTCAACGCCTTGTCCAAGATCGGCTGCACCATCTTTGACAAGTCAAACTCGCTCGTGCACGTCTCGGGTCACGGCAGCCAAGAGGAGCTCAAGCTCATGCTCGCCATGACCAAGCCGACGTACTTCATGCCCGTCCATGGCGAGGCCATGCACCTGCGTGCGCATGCACAACTTGCCCAGCAGATGGGCATCCCTGCCGAGAACATCTTCATCGCAGACAACGGAGACTGCCTGCAGATGATCGGGGGCAAGGTCAAGTGGGGCAACCCTGTCGAGTCGGGCGTTGTCTATGTCGACGGACTTTCCGTCACGGACGCTGACCCCATTGTCTTCAGGGACAGGCAGCGCCTTGCCAGCGGCGGAATGGTCACCTGCGTCGTCACCATAACGGGTCGTCGCAAGCGCGTCGGCGATGTCGTCATCTCGTGCAAGGGCGTTTCCTTCTCTGATGACGAGGACATGCTCCAGGATGCTCAGGCGCACGTGATCGAGCAGGTTGGCAAGGCTGCCGCCCTTGAGGGCGCAAGCCCCGAGTCGCTCCAGAAGACGACGAGGAACAGCCTGTCGAACTTCCTGTGGAACAAGACGCATACGCGCCCCATGATCATCCCCGTCGTCATGGAGGTCTAAATGGCATCCAGGAGCAGGGGAGGCGCTTCGGGCGCCAACAAGAAGGCGCGTTCGGCCTCAAGGCAGCGTTCCGTCAAACGGGCGCCAGAGCCTGCGTTTCCTTCGATCAGGGGCAGCGTGGGAGGAGACATCTTAGGCCTCTTCTTGGCCGTCCTCTCCATTGCCATGATCATCTCGCTGGCGGCGCCGAGCAGCGCGCCCGTCACGCAGGCAACGGGCACCTTCTTGACGATGTGCTTTGGCGCCGGCGCCTTCCTCTTTCCTGTTGCCCTTTTCGTCTTTGCGATGACCTTCTTCCTTGACGACGAGGACTCGATCTCGGGAAGGGTCGCTCTGGGCCTGTCCCTCATCATCGTCTCGGTCCTGAGCCTTATCTCCTTAAACGCGCCGGGGGCTGAATCCACTCCCGACCTCGTCATCTCTCCTGCCTCTGTGGGAAGGCTTGGCGGCTATGTTGGTGGGGGAGTTGCCTGGACCCTGCTCATGTCGGTGGGCCGATGGGTGGGCGTGGCCATCTTGGTAGGCACCATCATCGCGGGTGTGGTCGTATGCGGCTTCTCCATTTCGGGCGCCGTGTCCAAGATGCGAGGTCGTGCCTCCATCGCTGCCGAAAACTATCGTGAGGTCCGGGAGGTGCGCAGGGAGAGGCGAGCCCAGCGAGCGTCTGAGCGCAAGGCACAGCGTCGAGCCGAGCGCGAGGCGTCCCTCATGGCCTTGCAGCAGCGCCCTGCTCCAGCTCCTGTTTCTGATACGCAACGCGTCGAGCCCAAGACGACGTTTCTTGGCGCGCGTAAGACGTCGGTCCTCACACGCACGCGCGGGGACGACCTGGTTTCCGAGGTCGATGCCGCTTCTCAGCGTCTCGTGAGGCGCCGTCACCCCAACCTTGACGTTGAGACGGCGTTGCCCGCCGGAGACGTGCTTGATCGCCAAGATGCCCTCTTTGGCGCGTACGAGGAGGAAGACCTTCCCTGGGCTCCTCCCTCCCTAGACTCCTTCGAGGAG
>JAFUBJ010000248.1 GCA_017460265.1 Atopobiaceae bacterium
ACGGCCGCCGACCCAGCTCCAGAAGCCGAAGGCGTTCTCGGGGTCGATGCCGAAGTCGGCGACGAGCTCGAGGTTGGTGGAGACGGCCACGAAGTGCTTGGCAATGGCCTCGGCCTCCTTCTCGGCAGAGTCGTCGATGGCGCCGGCCTTGCGCAGCGCGTCGAGCAGCCACCAGCGAGCCATCTTGGCGTTGGTGATGGTCTCGAGCGTGGTGAACGTCTTGGAGACGACGATCACGAGCGTGGTCTCGGGGTCGAGGCCCTTGACCTTCTCGGCCACGTCGTTCGGGTCGATGTTGGAGACGAAGCGCACCGCGGGGCCGTCAAGATAGGGGCGCAGACCCTCGTACACCATAACCGGGCCGAGGTCGGAGCCGCCGATGCCGATGGAGACGACGTTCTCGATGGCCTTGCCGGTGACGCCCTTCCACTCGCCGGAGCGGACGCGCTCGGCGAAGGCGTACATCTTTTCGAGGACCTCGTTGACGTCGGCCACGACGTCCTGGCCGTCGACGATGAGCGTGCCGGCCTCAGTGGCGGGACGACGCAGCGCGGTATGCAGCACGGCGCGGTCCTCGGTGGTGTTGATGTGGTCGCCACGGTACATGGCGGCGCGGCGCTCCTCAAGACCCACGGCGCGGCCGAGGTCGGCCAGCAGCTTGACAGTCTCGTCGGTAATGAGGTTCTTGGAGAGGTCAAAGTGCAGGTCGGACGTATCGAAGGAGAGCTTCTTGACGCGGTCGGGATCAGCCGCGAACCAGTCCTTCAGGCTGATGCCCTCGGCCTGCAGGGCGTCAAAGTGGTCCTGGAGCGCCTTCCATTCGGGGGTCTGGGTGACATCGATCGGTGCGGGAATCTTGGACATATCCGGCTCCTTCTCTGCAGTATTCCGTGCGTTTGCACATACAAGGTTTAGGGTAACGCAATGCGGTCGGCATGCAGGTATGGAGCGCTGGTTTTGCGGCAGACGGAGCCTTGCAACGGAGGTTCGGGGCCATCGAGCTGCGGGCAACCAGGACAGGACGCAGGAAGAGCCGTCCCGGTTGCCCCAACCGTTTCACATGCGGGGCATCATGGGTCTTTCGCGTGGTTTCGTCCTTGATTGCCCAGTTGGGCCATACTTACAGCTATGACTACCACATTTGCCGAGCTCGGGCTAAACGAGCAGATCCTTGCCGGGGTAGACGCCCTCGGCTTTACCGAACCGACACCCGTCCAGGCGCAGTCCATCCCGCTGGTGCTCGAAGGCCGCGACATCGTTGCCTCCGCACAGACGGGCACGGGCAAGACCTGCGCCTTTGCCCTCCCCGTCCTTCAGCTCATTGGCTCAACCAAATCCAATGTTGCCCCCACTGACGTCGCGGAGGATGCTACGGCCAGCGAGGAGGAAATCCCCGCCGCCCCCAAGCGCCGTCGCAGACGCCGCCGGCGCAGCAAGGGTACGACCGACGAGGCCCCCATCAAGGCACCCGACACGCCAACGGCGCCCCTCGCGCTTGTCGTCACCCCCACGCGCGAGCTTGCGCAGCAGATAGAGCGCGTGACCACCGTGGTCTGCGAGCACACGGGGCAGCGCTCGGTCATCGTCATGGGCGGCGCCCGCTTTGACCGCCAGATCGCCGACCTCACGCGCGGCTGCGACCTTTTGGTGGCAACGCCGGGGCGCCTCATCGACCTCATGGACCGCAAGATCGTGGACCTGGGACAGGTGCGCGTGCTCGTGCTCGACGAGGCCGACCGCATGCTTGACATGGGCTTTTGGCCCAGCGTCCGCCGCATCATGCAGGCGCTGCCCCAAGAGCGCCAGAACCTCCTCTTCTCGGCCACGATCCCGCCCAGCATCAAGAGCACCATCGACGCCATGCTCCACGACCCGGCAATGGTCGAAATCAGTCGCGTGGGAGAGACGGCCGACACCGTGGAGGAGCACCTCTGCCCCGTCACGCAGGGACAAAAGACGCAGCTCCTTGAGGCACTCATCAAGACGGGTGGCGCCGAGGAGGGCACCACGCCGGAGCGCGTGCTCGTCTTCTGCCGCACCAAGCACCGCGTCGACGACGTGTCGCGCGTTCTCAAGAACTCCGGCTTCACCGTTGACGTCATGCACGCGGACCGCAGGCAGGAGGCGCGCGAGAAGGCGCTCAAGCGCTTCCGCGAGGGACGCGTGCAGGTGCTCGTGGCCACCGACGTCATGAGCCGCGGCATCGACGTGAGCGGCATCGACGCCGTCGTGAACTACGATGTCCCCATGGACCCGGAGGACTACGTGCACCGCGTTGGTCGCACGGGCCGCGCTGGCGCCACGGGGCATGCCTACACCTTCGTCGCCCCCGACGAGATAACCCCGCTGCGCGAGATCGAGTACTTCACCCACAAGCTCATCCCCCTCTGGGACCTGCCCGGCTTTGCGTATGACGCAGGGCGCATAGTGCCGCAGGCCAGCCGCTCCACGACCAAGCCCACGCGCACGATGTTCTCGGGAAGCAAGAGCCGACGCGGCTTTGGCGGCCCTTCAGGCGGGCGCTACGGCCGGCACTACTAAAACGAAGGCGCAAGGTTTTCCATGAAGCAGGTTCGTCCCCACCCCAAGGTTATCGTCACGCGCAAGGCCGCCCGGTCCCTTGCCGCAGGTCATCCGTGGGTCTTTGAGGGAGAGGTGCTGCGCACGGAGGTCGCGCCAACGGACGGCAGCGCCGCCGCCAACGGCTGCGTGGTGGACGTCTTTGAGGAGAACGGCACCTGGCAGGGCGCCGGCCTGCTCTCCAAGCAGAGCAAGATTCGCGTGCGCATCGTCACCCGCAACGCCAACGACCGCCTTGACGAGGCCTTCTGGCGCCGCAAGCTTGAGTGGGCGTGGCAGCACCGCGTGACGTGCATGGGCACCCGATCGGCAGCGCCATGCGGAGGTGCTCCCGACACCGACAGCTGCCGCGTGGTCTTCAGCGAGGCCGACGGCTTTCCCGGCCTCATCGTCGACCGATACGAGCAGGTGCTGGTCACCCAGATTGGCACCGTGGGCATGGAGCTCTTGCGCCCCGTGCTCTATCCCCTTCTGCTTGAGGTTCTGCGTGCCGACGGCCAGGACGTGCGGGCCATCTACGAGCGCAACGACGCACAGACCCGCACAAAGGAAGGGCTGCCCCTCTACAAGGGTTGGTGGGAAGGCGCCGATGTGCTCGACACGCACATCCTGGTCCACGAGAACGGCCTGTCGTTTGCCCTTGACCTCGAGAACAGCCAGAAGACCGGCTTCTTCCTGGACCAGAAGTACAACCGCCGCGCGGTGCGCGACATCGCCTTTGGGCGCCGTGCGCTGGACTGCTTCTGCCACGTGGGGCCCTTTGGCCTGAACGCCGTGGCGGGAGGAGCCGCGTTTTCGCGCGAGGTTGACATAAGCCAGACTGCCATCGACCTTGCCCGCAAGAACGCCCGGCTCAACAACATGGAAGACCATATGGGCTTCACCTGCGCAAACGTGCTTGACTACCTGCCTGAGCTACGTCGCGACCGCACGCGCCTACGCGAGGAGGGCGGCCCCTTCGACCTCATCGTCCTCGACCCGCCCGCCTTCACCAAGAGCCGCGGGACCGTGCGCAACGCGGCGCGCGGCTACCGGCAGATCAACGCCGATGCCCTGCGCCTGCTGCCGCGTGGCGGCTACCTTGCCACCTGCAGCTGCTCGCAGCACATGACGCGCGATCTGCTCGCCCAGGCCATCGCCGAGGCTGCGCATGACGCAAGCGTGCAGCTCAAGCAGGTGGAGGAGCGCCAACAGGCGCCCGACCACCCCATCCTCTGGGGCGTGCCCGAGACGCACTACCTTGACTTCTTCATCTTTCAGGTGGTGTAGCGATCATGCAGGAAGCAAACAAGGTCAAAGAGGGCATCTGGAAGAGCTTTCTGCTCCTCATTCCCCTCGTAATCGCGCTGGCCATTGCCTCGTACGCCTACATTGCTCCACGCCGCAGTACCTACACCCTCACCAGTGCTTGGTACACGCCAGAAGAGATCAAGGACAAGAAGCTCATAATCACTCCGCCAGGCGTGGTCAAGGTCATTTCCAGCAGAACGCTGCCCGATGGGAGGTTGAGTTATACCATCGAGGCCGTGAGTGACGGCAAGGCGCAGGCGGTTCTTGCGCTGGGCGAGTCGGGCGAGTCGTGGTTTTTGGAGGTGCGCGACGGCGCGCTCTTCGAGGGAGGCATCAACTTTGGCGGTTGGCAGGCGATCCAGGCAAGCACCTGCGTGTTCTTTGCCGCGCTCGTTGCCCTCTTTGCCCGTGGGCTCTGGAAGCTCTGGCGCATTTCGTGGTATGGCTACACCATGGTAGGATGCGGCGGATGCCTCCTGTTTTGCTTCTTCCAGTTTGCCTTCTTCCTGATGCTCCTTCGCAGCGGTGTCACCCCCTCGTTCAGCACCTTCCTGATGGACTTGATTTACATGGCCGAGTGGTTTGCGGCCAGTATGATGGTCCTCATGTTCCCACTCATCCTGGCGATTGGCGTGAGCAACGTGGCGCTCGTTCGTCACGAAGGCATGCGCCCTGTCAATATTCTGGGTATCTTGGCAAGCGTTGCATGGGTGCTGGGTTTCCTTGCCTGGGCACTATACGACTGGGACTGGCTTATCGACTACCCCATGGTGGTGCGCTTCGCAAACACCGCCATTGGCATGGCCGTCACGTTTGGCGAGTGTCTCCTGCTCTCGACCATGCTCTGTGCCTGGCTTGCCTCAAGGCACGTGCCCAAGCACGGGGTCGACTACCTGGTTACCTTGGGTTGCGGCATTCGTGACGACGGCACCCCCTGTCCCCTGCTGGCGGGCCGCGTTGACCGCGCCGCCGCCTTTGACCAGGAACGCGTTGCCGCCGGAGACGCGCCCGCCACCTTTGTGCCCAGTGGCGGCCAAGGCTCTGACGAGCCCATCAGCGAGGCTCTGAGCATGGGCAACTACCTGCAGGAACACTGGGACGTGCCGGAAGAGCGCATCGTTTTGGAAGACCGGTCGACCACCACGAGGGAGAACATGGCCTTCTCGCGCGAGGTGATAGAACGACATGCGGGCCGCAGCGTCGACGAGCTGTCTGTGGGTTTCTCCACCACCAACTACCACGTCTTTCGTGGCTATGTGGCCGCTCACCAGGCGGGCATGGCCGTCGAGGGGATGGGGGCCA
>JAFUBJ010000249.1 GCA_017460265.1 Atopobiaceae bacterium
AGCACGCGCAGGCCTGCGGACGAGACGTAGGGGACCTTGGCAAGGTCGATGTCGTAGTTGATGACGCCGTCGGGAGCGCCGCTGATGGCGGCCTCGAGCTCGGGTGCGGTCTGGACGTTCAGGCGGCCGTCAAGGTTGAAGATGGCCTTGTCGCCCTCAACGATCATCTCGATATCCATGTGACAAATCCTTTCTCGGAAGGTTAATCACCAGCTTCCATTATGACAAATCTGACGTCGTGCAGCGCCACTCCTTTCTCCATCGGTATTTGCTACGTCCTTTTCGCAAAAGACATCCCCCATTCCGCAAATCTAAACCCCATAACAGCTAAGATATAGTGCGGTTCATTCTCTAAACGCGCCAAAGGAGGAGCACACGCCATGGACGCGACCTCACTCGCAACATTCAGAACCCTTGGTGACATTAACAAGACGGTCTCTCAGGCCACTTCGCTTGACGAGGCTCTCAAGGGCTGCCTTCAGATCATCCAGAGCAATCTCCATGCCGAGATGGCGGTCATCTGGTACTACGACGCCGAGGGCGACAAGCGCCTTCACCCCGAGTTCTGGGTTGCGCCAAACGACCTCACCTCGGTAAGCCATGCCGTGGGAGAGGGCGCCGTCGGACGTGCCTATCAGACGCAGGCGGCCGTGCGGTCTTTGTGGTTTGAGTCCTCCCCCGACCCGGTGACCCAGGAAGACTTTGTCGGGGTCGAGATTCGCTCCGCCATCTGCGCCCCATTCTCTAGCTATCAGGTTGACTACGGCGTGGTGCAGGTCATCAACAAGGAGGGCGGCGAGCGCTTTACCGATGACGACGCCGACGTCATCGAGATCATGAGCATGCTCGTCGCGCAGGCCGTGACCGAAAACGAGGGCCGCTTCGAGACCTGGAAACATGGCGACACCATCATGGAGATCCGTGGCGTCACGCGCGAGTTCCAAAACGGTGACACCGTCGCCAAGATCCTGCGCGGCGTCAACATGGACGTCTACGAGGGCGAGTTCCTCGTCCTGCTCGGCGAGTCGGGCTGCGGCAAGTCCACGCTGCTCAACATCATCGGCGGCATGGACAAGGCCTCGTCGGGCACGTTCAGCTACATGGGCCGAGACCTCTCCCATGCCTCGCAGGCCGAGCTCACCGACTACCGTCGCCACAACATTGGCTTCATCTTCCAGAGCTACAACCTCATGCCCAACCTTACGGCCTACCAGAACCTCGCACTCATCGCTGACCTCGTCGACGACCCCATGCCCATCGACGAGGCGCTCAAGAGCGTCGGACTCGAGGCGCGCGCCAAGAGCTATCCGTCACGTCTTTCAGGCGGCCAGCAGCAGCGCGTCTCCATCGCCCGCGCCCTGGTCAAGCGCCCCAAGGTCATCCTTGCCGACGAGCCGACGGCGGCACTTGACTACACCACCTCGATCGAGGTCCTCGAGACGCTCGCGAAGGTCATCGAGCAGGGTACGACGCTGGTCATGGTCACGCACAACGAGGAGATTGCCCGCATGGCCAACCGCGTGATCCGCTTGCGCAACGGCCAGCTCCATGAGGTGACGGTCAACCGCTATCCGGTCCAGCCGACAGACCTCGTCTGGTAGGAGTCAGGATATGAAGAAGTCCCAGTTCGTAGAGCTTCTCGCCAACATCAAGGCGACGCTCGTGTCGTTCTTCTCTATCGTCATGTTCGTGGCGCTCGGCGTCGGCCTGTTTTTGGGCATCCATGGGTCGGCACGTGCGCTCGAGGATGCCGCAAACCGCATGTTTGAGGAGAACTCCTTCCATGACTTTGAGGTCATCTTCCCGTATGGCCTCTCTGATGACGACATTGCCGCGCTCAAGAAGGTAGAAGGTGTAGACGAGGTTACGCCGACCTACATCACCTACCCCCAGCAGGTGGTAGACGACACCACCCACACGATGTCGGTGCGACCCCTGACCGAGGGGGTGGACGGGTACATGGTCAAGAGCGGCTCGCTGCCCACCAAGAAGGGCGAGATTGCCATCGGAGACCGCTATGCCGCTCGTCACCACCTGGTCATTGGCGACACCATCACCTTCATCCACGATGCCGACGTGGACGATGAGGGAAAGTCGACCGACGAGGACGGCATGAAGTACCTCACCACGGACTCGTACAAGATAGTGGGCCTCGTGGGGAACCCCAACTTCATCTCGCAGCTAGGCGAGACGCTTGGCATGTCCGACAAGGGCACGGGCATCGAGACCTTTGGCTGCGTGACCGACGACTCGTTTGATCCCGAAGCCTTCCAGGGCATGTACCCCTGCGCCCTCGTGCGCTCCAACCAGATGCGCGGGCACGAGACCTTCACCGACGAGTACCGCGACCTCGCACGGTCGATCAAGGCCGCGATCATGGAGGTTGGTGAGCCTCGAGCCGAGGCGCGCTTTGCCGAGATCAAGGGCGAGGC
>JAFUBJ010000022.1 GCA_017460265.1 Atopobiaceae bacterium
CGACATAGTGTCGCATGCATGTCGCGACACTGTCGTATGGCGTGTTGTTTACTGCGGGTGAGGGCACATTGCCCGATGTAGAGAAGAGTTCATCGAATGGATGGCCGAATCCCCCCGACGGCGTGTTGGGAGCCTGCGTGGCTCAGCACGCCACTCGCGGTCTTTGGTGTGGCTTCCCATGACACGATGTCATGGGAGCCGGTTGCGGCACGTGCCCCTTGCGCTACAATTGCATCCGAACGGGGAGCTGGGGATTTGGCCTGGCTGAGAGGTGGAACCCAATTCCACGACCCAAGAACCTGATCTGGGTAATGCAGAATACCCAAGAAAGTAATGCAGCCGCAGGTAGAGCGGCTGTTTTTATGCGCAGTCCAGCCGATTCCCAAAAATCGGTCCAGCCGACAAAATCGACCACGTGTTCGGGATGCGGCAAATCGGTGAACGGTATGCCGAAGGCCTGGCGACAGCGCTAATGGTATCCCAATGTCCCGCTATGTACCTAGGCGGGTTTCATATGCAAATATGTGTCCACCCCCATCTGTAACCTAGCAACTGAGCCAGTCCCATAGGCGCTCTCAGCCTCGCGCCTGGGCCTGCCGAGTGTCGCTTGCCGCGGTGGCGGCGAGGAGATGATCGAGCATGGAGAGACTGAGCGAAGGTATAGGCAACTCGTTGCCGAGGTGCGTCTGATCACTGTTGTGACGGACCTGGGGGCTTGTGGGCACCCAGACTCCTCGGCCCATCGCCCATGCCGCGCGGCCTCCCATTCCTCTGCCCGTCCAAAACGTAGCGATTCTGTGGACGAGCAACTTAGAGCAACTTACAGCAAGTTATTCGACGCTCCCGCGAGCGGGAAACCACCCCTTGGCCATATAACCGCCTCAACCGAGGTCGCAGGAGTCCCCGACAGGCCCCATGCGTCCACGGCAGTCCACCTGATTGACGGAGGCGCCCATGGCCCACCAACGATACACGTACGGGTTCACGGGGGAGGACGGACCCTCCCACCGCGAGGACCGTTTCTCCCCGCAAAACGAGGCTGACTACGAGAGGCTCGCGCGCATCGCTGCTGCCGAGGCGGCAGGCACCGACCTGCTGCTCGACGTGCGTGACATCGAGCTATATGCCCACGTCTCCCGCAAGACCGTGTACCGGCTTGTGGGCAGGGGCGTCCTTCCGGAGAAGCGCATCGGACGGAACATTCGCATCAGCAAGCGCGTCCTAGACGCCTTGCTCACACAGGGAATCGCAGGCTAGTGGCATGCGGCTCCACAACACCAAATGCTCTCTTGGTCAGCCCTCCATGACCGACCACGTGCGGCCAGCCTCCGCAGCTCAAACACACCCGGCTGGTGACATCGAGACGGCGCTTCGGCGGCTGGTCGAATCCGCCCCCTGGGCAGGAGGAGAGCAGTCATGATCGATCTCAACAACAGCATCCCCGTGAACCCACTGTTCGTATGGACCGTTCCGGAGGAGTACTACACCATCGCTCAGACGTGCCAGATGCTCCACATTACCACCCGCAGGATCAACGCCTACATGGAGCGCGAGGAAGACCCCATGCCATTCCGCCTCTTTCCCGACTCGAAGAGGGGCGCCTTCATCCACAAGGACGACCTGCGCGACTGGCTCATGCGCAATACGGTGCTGGCTCGCGATGGGAGGTCGAGCAATGGGCAGTCGTCGAGCCAATAGAGGCAACGGGAAGGCGGCGGAGTACGTGAAGGTCTATCGGTTCATGACGGAGGGAATGGGGCTCCAGGGGACGCTGCTGCTCGTCTACGCCCGCATCTTCGGCTTCTGCAAGGAGACCGGAGGGTCCTTCTGGGAGAGCAAGCGCGGGACCGCCGAGTTCCTTGGAATCAGCGTCCGCCAGGTCAACAGGGACATACGGAGGCTCGAGGAGGACGGGCTCATCGAAGCGATCGGTGAGTGGAGGCTGCCGAACGGGCGAATCTCGAAGCGCTACGAGGTGACGGAGGAGCCCGTGAGGGAGGCACTCAAGGTCGTTGCTAGACGGCACGACCCGTCGCTCTTCGACCCATGACACAACGTCATGGGTGGAGGCCCCCATGGGTGACATGGTGTCACCCGAGAAACCCGGTTCGCATGACAGCGTGTCCTACCCGACATGACACGGTGTCACCCAATAAGAAAGGGAGGATACGAAAATGGAGATAGGAAAGGGACGCGCGGGCGCGGGCGCGCGAGACGACGGCATGGGAATGCTCACCCCCGAGGACGCCAAAGAGCTCGGGCTCGGTCCGGAGGCGCCGGAGCCCTACCCCTGCCCCCATTGCGGCAAGCCCCTGGGAAGACGTGGCATCAACATCGGCGGAAGGATCCTCTGGGTGTCGCACGAGCAGTGCGGGTGCCCGGGCGAGCTGGAGGCGGCGAGGAAGCAAGCGGCACTCGAGGCGGCCGAGGGAGAGGAGAAGCGCATTGAGAGGCTGAGGAAGGTCGGCGTCGGCAAGAGGTACTTCAACGCCACGCTCGCTGACCCGATCTGCGCCGCGTTCGTCGAGTCGTACGTCCCGCGCGAGGGGATGGGGCTCTTCATCCACGGGCCCGTGGGAACGGGGAAGACCTACAACGCAGCGGCCGTGACAGCCGCTCTCGCGTTGTCGGGCAGGGGAGTTGTGATGACGTCGGCACTCAGGATCCTCTCGGACGTCCAGGACACCTACAACACCGGCGAGTCGGCGAAAAGGGAGCTTGACCGTTACTTGAGCTGCGAGATCCTCGTGCTCGACGACCTCGGCAAGGAGTCGGCGAGCAGGTGGTCGGTCATGACGCTCTTCGACATCGTCAACACGCGCTACGAGTCCATGCTCTCGACCATCTACACGTCGCAGTACTCGCTCGAGTCCTTGCAGGAGCGGCTTTCCCGTGCGCACGAGACGGAGACCGCGAAGGCGATCGTGTCGAGGATACGCGAGACGTGTGCGGACGTCAGGCTCTACGGCTATGACAGACGGGCGGACCCACAGGGGCGGCAGGGACGACCGCGGCGCGCGCAGAGTCCCGGGGGAGGGGGCGAGTTGGGGAGATTCGGTGGACCAGCAACTTAGAGCAACTTAGAGCAAGTTGTTGCCTATCGCGAAAGGCGGCGAACCACGGGGCATTGATACAAACGACGTCGGGCGGGCCGCGCCCGGCGTCCAGCACACACGGAGGAACAGCAGCCGGAGGACCCGGCCCTCCCGCCGTGCGCGGCCTCCCACCACCCCACTCGACTCGGACCAGGGAGGCAGCGCATGGCAGAGGACTTCGGCGACGAGGCCGGACAGAAGCTCGTCGACTGGGCCACGCGCATCGCGATGTACCAGGTGCGCATAGGCGGGCCCAGCTCGGGCGAGCGCGCCATGCGCGACGCCGCCGAGCAGCTCACCCATGCGCTCGAGGCCGCTCGTGACAGCCTGCGCGACCCCGCGTCCGCAGAGGTCCGCACC
>JAFUBJ010000250.1 GCA_017460265.1 Atopobiaceae bacterium
CCGGTATATCGCGGCGACGGCGTCGACGCCGTTCGCATTGCGACCGAGTCGATCCAAAACGCCGTCGACCGTCTGTGTGACGTTGTGATCGTCGACACTGCCGGCCGTCTCCAGATCGACGAGGAGATGATGGCCGAGGCGGTCGACATCAAGAACGCCGTCAAGCCCGACCAGATCCTCATGGTCGTCGACGCCATGACTGGCCAGGACATCGTCAACGTCGTACGCACCTTTGCCGAGCGCGTGGACTTCGACGGCGTCATCATGTCCAAGCTCGACGGCGACACCCGCGGCGGCGGTGCGCTCTCCGTCCGTGAGGTGACGGGCAAGCCCATCAAGTTCGTGAGCCAGGGCGAGAAGCCCGACTCGCTGGAGGTCTTCCATCCCGACCGCATGGCCAAGCGCATCTTGGGCATGGGCGACGTCGTGGGCATCATCGAGCAGGCCCAGAAGGTTGCGGACGAGCAGGACATCGCCAACGCCGAGCGGATGTTGCGCGAGGGCTTCACGATGGACGACATGCTCGACCAGATGAACCAGATCCGCAAGATGGGCGGCCTCTCCAAGCTCGTGGGCATGATTCCTGGTGGCGACCGTGCCTTGGCCCAGATGGGCGGCAACCTGGACGAGTCCCAGATTACCCGCATCGAGGCCCTGATCCACTCCATGACGCCCGAGGAGCGCGCTCAGCCCAAGAAGATCAACGGCCAGCGTCGCAAGCGCATCGCCGCAGGTTCGGGCCGCTCTGTCCAGGAGGTCAACCAGCTCCTCAAGCAGTGGAGCGAGATGAACAAGATGATGGGCAAGATGACGGCCATGGCCAACGAGATGGGTGGCAAGGGCGGCTCGCGCAAGGCCCGTCGCCAGATGCAATCCATGATGCGCAACATGGGCATGGGGAAGCCAGGGAAGGGGCGGCTTCCCGTTCTAAGGCCTCTTGACGGGAGGGTGTTTCCCTCCATGCTCAGACAGTCCTCAAGGGCCGGCAGATTCTTTCGAATCTGCCGGCCCTTTGCGAAACTCGCCTGGAGGGAAGCATGCCCTCCCATGCCTATTGCACGTGCCACCCCTTGGGCTCCCATGCCCTTGAGGTTGCTGAGAGCCTGTTTTACCAGTGGACCACCACTACGTCGCCGACCTCGCAGATGTTGAAGAGCTCCTCGGCCTTTTCGTAGGGGAGGTTGACGCAGCCGTGACTTCCGCTCGTCTGATAGATGTCGCCGCCAAACGAATAGCGCCACGTGGCGTCGTGGAGGGCCACGGCGTTCCAGACGAAGGGCATCCAGTAGGTGACGTGGCTCACGTACTCCGGCTGGTTGGTCTTCTCGTCGATGGGTCCCTCGAGGACGACGTCGCCGCTCTCCTTGTTGGAGTTGATCTGATAGACGCCTTGGGGGG
Source organism: Atopobiaceae bacterium (assembly GCA_017460265.1). Taxonomy (GTDB): domain Bacteria; phylum Actinomycetota; class Coriobacteriia; order Coriobacteriales; family Atopobiaceae; genus UBA1367. The sequence goes on from JAFUBJ010000250.1 coordinate 1,399, forward strand.
TGTCGTGCTTCTCGGTGGTGTTGCCGGTTACGCAGTCGCTTTCCCAGATGAGGCTGCCGTTGCCGTCGTAGAGGCGCACGTGCTGCTCGGAGACGTCGATGTCAATGTAGCGGCTGCCCCAGTCCTGGCCGCCGGGGTTCCAGACGGCAGCGGTCTGAAGCATCGGGACGTCCAAGGTGGCCTGCGTTCCCGAGCCGATGTTTTCCGCGATCTGCTTTCCCAGGCTCTCGCCGTCAATGTTCCAGCCATACGAGCCACCCGACACGGTGATGGACTTGCCGTCTGGACGCGTGTAGCTGCGCTGCGCCCCGACGGAGTCAAGCTTGCCGGAGAGGTCTCCCTGGGCCCACTTGACGATTGCGTCGGTGTCGACCGTCGTCTTGAGGTCTTCGTCCACCTTGAGCCATCCCGCAATGAGGTCAGACCCGACCTCAAAGACGTCGTTGTCTCCCACCTTGAGCTTCTGAACGGCACCGAGCTGACCGTTTACCTTGTCGACTCCCTCCTTGAGGGTGGGGTCGTCCGAAAGGACGGTGGGCTGCACCAAGACGGTCTCGTCCAACTTGAGCGAGGGCTCAACCGTCGAGAGCGCCTGCGACACCAGGGGCATCACCTGCTCGACGTCAATCTCGGTCCCGGGCTTTTCGGGCACGATGACGTAGGTGTGCTTGTCCTTGTCGTAGGATGCCGTGGCGTTTGTGGGCTTGGTGGCGTCCTTGTTGAACGCCTCGACGGACTGGGTCACGAGCTTGGAGAGAAGGCCCTCGTCGTAGGCAATCCTCTCTGTTGCGCTCAGGGCGTGGGGAGAGGCGATCTGAAGGGGCCAAGCCCACGGATTGA
>JAFUBJ010000251.1 GCA_017460265.1 Atopobiaceae bacterium
GTATCAGCAACAGATGCCCTACCAGCAGGCTCAGGACCCCTATCAGCAAGCTGCTTATCAGCAGACGGTGTACCAGCAGCCGCAGCAGACCTACGATCAGACCCTGTACCAGCAGCCGCAACAGACGTACCAGCAGCCTCCCGTCCAGCAAGATTTGGGTTAACAGCAGCAGATGCCCTATCAGCAGGAATTTGTGCCGCAGAACGACGTGGCCCTCCAGCCGGCGCAGGAGGTTGCACGGCCTGCGGCAAACGAGCCATCGGCCGAGGAGGCACCGGTCCAGCCCATAGAGCTATCTCCCATCGCCGTCGTAAACCCCGAAAGCAAGAACAACGATGTTGAAAACAAGATGGTCACGACTGGTTCACAGCAGTCACCAACGGTTCAAGAGGCGGTAGAGCCTGTTGATGCAGAAGTCGTTCCCACCCCTTCGGCAGAGGAACCTGACGAGCCGTCCGCGGCAGAGCCCGAATCTGCTCCTGAACCAGTGAATGAGCCAGAAGAACCGATTCAATCGAGTCTAGATGCGGTCCAGACCGAGTCTGAAGAGCCTACCGAATCAGAGGAGCAATAGCTGCAAAAGCGCATGTAAGCAGCTGTTTGTGGACGTGATATGAAGGTATGCGTCCAGCCCCAAGACCGAATCACAAAGCGCCTTCCGTGTTGACCTGCGGAAGGCGTTTCGCTGTGCAGATAGGGGGCAGGAATCAGCGACACAAGTCACAAGCTATACCCACTACGCTTAAGTAGCGAGTAGAGGTCTACCGGGAGTTGTGTCAAGAATATGGGAGAGCGCGTAATGAAGCAGGTAACAGGGGTTGCGGCAGGGCACGCATATGCTACGATGTTTGGTCGAACCTTTCCTGCCCCGGCGCGCCTTCACCAGCTGGGGCCGTTTAGCCCAGAGGAGGTGTAACACATGAAGGCTTATGAACTGCTGTTCTTTGTCGATCCCGCAGCAACTGAAGAGGCTCGTGCAGGCGCTATGAAGCGCATCGAGGTCGCTATTGCTGAGGAGGGCGGCACCATCGAGGAGGTCATCGACTGGGGCAAGCGCAAGCTCGCCTACGAGATTGACCACATCAGCGAGGGTGAGTATACCCTCATCAACTTCCAGGCAGACCCTGAGCAGATCAAGGAGCTTGACCGCGTCCTGCGCATCAACGACACCGTCAAGCGTCACATGATTTGCCGCCGTTACGAGAAGAAGGACTAGGTCAGCATGGAAGCGCAGGCATGCGTGCCTGCAAACGAAGGGCAGTGAGCACTATGAGCATCAACAGGGTGAACATCTCCGGCAACCTCACGCGCGATCCGGAGTTGAAGTCCACGGCAGGCGGCACCAGCGTGCTGACCTTTGGCGTGGCCGTCAACGACCGTCGCCGCAACCCGCAGACCGGCGAGTGGGAGGACGTTCCCAACTTCGTGGACTGCGTGGTCTTTGGGGCCCGCGCCGAGCCGCTCTCCCGCTTCCTCTCGAAGGGCTCCAAGGTGGCCATCGAGGGCAAGCTTCGTTATAGCTCGTGGGAGCGCGACGGTCAGCGTCGTTCCAAGCTCGAGGTGATCGTGGACGAGGTCGAGTTCCTCTCGCCGCGCCAGGGAGGCGCCCCCATGGGCGGATCCCAGCAGTACGGCCAGATGGACGCGGCTCCCACCTACGCAGCCCCGGCTTCGGCGCCGAGCTATGCAGCTCCGGCTAACCAGGGCTATGTCGCCCCGGCAAACCAGGGTTACGCAGCTTCTGCACCACAGCCCGCTCGTCCTGCCGTTTCGACCCCGCCTTCGGCGGACGTCTATGACGAGGACATCCCCTTCTAAGGAACACTGGCGACGGCGCCCAGCGCCGCCCAACGAAAGGCAAAAGACATGGCTAGGAGAATTCAGGAAGATCAGCGCCAGCCGCGTCGCAAGTATTGCCAGTTCTGCAAGGAGAACGTTGAGTACATCGACTACAAGGACACTCAGCTTCTCCGTAAGTACATGACCGACCGCGGCAAGATCAAGCCGCGTCGCGTCACTGGCGCCTGCACGCAGCATCAGCATGACATCGCGCTGGCAATCAAGCGCGCCCGCGAGATGGCGCTCGTGCCGTATACCGTCCCCGTGGTTTCCAGCCGCGGTAGCCGTTCGCGCGGCTAAGACCCAAACTCAAAGGAGAGTCACATGAAAGTCATCCTCCTGACTGAGCTGAGGGGCAAGGGCGGCGAAGGCGACGTCATCGACGTCGCCCAGGGCTTCGCGGAGAACTATCTGTTCCCCAACAAGATTGCCCAGCCCGCGACCCCCGGCAACATCAAGCAGCTTGAGGAGCGTCGCCACAACATCGCCAAGCGCGAAGAGAAGCGCATTGCCGATGCCGAGGCCGTTCGCGCCCAGCTTGACGGCAAGCCCGTCACCGTTGACGCCAAGATCGGCGAGGAGGGCCAGCTCTTTGGCTCCGTCACCGCCGCACAGGTCGCCGACGCCATCGAGTCTCAGCTCGGTGTCACCGTCGACCGCAAGCGCATTGGCCGTCTTAACATCAAGCAGGTCGGCAGCCACGAGGTCGAGGTCAACCTGTACCGCGACATCAACGCCAAGGTTGTCGTGCTTGTTGGTGTTGACGCCAACGCTCCCGAGCCCGAGGTCGAGCCGGTTGCCGAGGAGGCCGTTGAGGCCGAGGCCGCAGCCGAGCCCGTCGAGGAGCCCGAGGCCGAGTAGCATCAAGGTTGTTAACAATGCGGCTTGACTAGCTGGTAGTTTCAACAATAAGCGCAGACAGCAAGGTCGCTCTTGAGAGCAAAACAGGCGTTCTGACATTGGACCCTCCCTTTCGAACTCATACTCGAATGGGAGGGTTTTCTTTTTCTCAACAATCCCATCACAATGCGTTTACCTGCGGAAACGCTGTCAAGGATAACATCAATAAGTAAAGTGTCGCAGGTTGTTGGCTTGTTTTCAGCTGTACGCCCACGCTACCTGCTAAATGTTGAAAACCTTTCGCAGAAAAGTTTCGAAAGTTGTCGAAAACTGTGAAAAGTAGCAAACGTCGGGGTAGGGCCTATTTGCTTTCAACAATGCCCTGTTGATTGCGGTTTTTGGACAAAGAAGGGGCTTTGGCAAGCGTCCCGGATAAGGTACGATTCGTTGGCACAGAGGTGCGCCAGCTGACTCGGAAGGGATACTCCCCTTTGAGTCA
>JAFUBJ010000252.1 GCA_017460265.1 Atopobiaceae bacterium
AACGACCTCGGGCTCGACCTTGGGGTCACTGCGGTGCGGGTAGTAGAGGTCGATGCAGGCGATGCCTAGCTTGCGAAGGCTCTCCTCGCAACTTGATCTGATGACCTCTGGGCGGCTGTCCAGCACCAGGTTGTTGTTGGCGTCGTGGTGCACGCCCATCTTGGTGGCGATGACCACCTCGTCGCGGAAGTCCTTGATGGCCCTGCCTACCAGCTCTTCGTTGTACGAGATGGAGCCGTCGGGCTTGACGCCCACGTAGGCCTCGGCCGTGTCGTAGAAGTCATAGCCAATCTCGTGCGCGGCGCGCAGCATTTCGATGGCTACGTCGTCGTCGGTCGGGTCACCAGAGGCGTGGGAAAAGCCCATGCATCCCAGGCCAACGGGATTGACGAACAGGTCACTCTTGCCAAGCTGAAGCTTCTCCATTGCAATTCCTTCCCTCGTTTTACTCTGCTCTCATCATGCGGATATCTGTCCCTACAAGCAATCTGACTTCAAGCTGTGAACTATAAGATGGGCTTATAGTTGCCGTATCAAGCAGCTCTTCCGTACGCCAAGCTCGCAGATGGCCTCGTTCACCATTCCGAGGAGTGCTATGCGCCGCATGGGACCGGTGGCGCCTTCAAACTCTTTGTTGCCTTAGGCCTTGAGGCCGCCATGGTGAAGTGTCTGAGATGGACGCTTCATGAATTAGTTACCACTGGATTCGCCCTTGGAAAGAAAAGCCCAGTTGGGGAGTTGCTCGCAGTCTTCCAATGGTAACTAGCTATTTTAGCAAGTTACCATTGGAAGACGTTTTTGCCCTAAAACGGGGCCGTTTTCCAATCGAGTGGCAACTATTTCGCAAGGCGGGACGACCGGGAGGGAGGCTCCGTCCCGGTCGTCCAAACTGTGCTGATGGACTTCTATGCGTCAAAGTCCGTGGTCTTGGAGACCTCTGCCCACTTCTCAAGCTCCTCGAGGCGGGCGTTGAGCGCACCGCGGACGGCGGCAAGCGCGTCGGACCCCAGGTAGAGACGAAGCGGCGTGTCGTCGGCCTCGATGGCCTTGACGATGGGGTAGCCGGCCTTCAGCGGGTTGCCGGGCTGCTGGCGGGTGTTGACGTTCTGCGCGACGGAGCGCTTGTGCGCGGTCTCGGCGTAATCTCCCACGGTGTTGTCGGATCCCTTGAGTGAGCTGTCGTAGAAGTGCGTGCGGAAGGCGCCCGGCTCCACGATCATGGCCTTGATGCCAAGAGGAGCGACCTCGGCACGCAGGCCCTCGGTCATGAGCTCGACAGCAGCCTTGGTGGCGGCGTAGTAGCCGGAGGCAGCTCCGGTGCGTACGGCACCGATGGAGCTGACGTTGACGATGGCGCCGTCGCGACGCTCGCGCATGGCGGGAAGGACCTTCTTGATCATGGCGACCATGCCAAAGAAGTTGGTGTCGAACATGGCCTGGACGCCTTCGGGGTCGGCCTCCTCGACGGAGGAGCGGTAGCAGTAGCCGGCGTTGTTGACAAGCACGTCCACCTGGCCAAACTTGGCTATGGCAGCGTCATGCGCGGCATCAATGGAGTCCTGCTTGGTGAGGTCGAGCGCCACGGCAAGGGCCGTCTCGGGGTAGTCGGCCACGATGCCCTCGACCTTGGCGGTTGTGCGGGCGGTCACGACCGCGTTGTCGCCCTTCTCCAGAACCGCGCGGGCGATGCCCTCGCCAATGCCGCCCTCGGAGCAACCAGTGATGAGCCACGTCTTTGCCATGATGAGTCCCTTCTTGTCCTTCGAGCGCTTGCGCCCGTCTTTTCCTTGAGTCCATTATGTGGGCGAGAAGCTCTGGTGTACACTGCAAGAAGGGAAACTCAGCTTGCACTTGGTGCAAGCTGGATGGTGAACATAGAGCAGGTCTCTTTTTGCCATCCGCTGCAGTCGGTTTTGGGGAGAGGAGACACCATGAAGGTGCTGATGATCAACGGCAGCCCAGTTGCAAATGGTTGCATTCACACGGCGATGTCCATCATTGCCAAAGAGCTAGATGCGCTTGGCGTCGAGTCGGAAGAAATCGTCGTCGGCAACAAGGACATTCGCGGCTGCATTGCGTGCACGCGCTGCCGCGAGCTCGGCCGCTGCGTCTTTGATAATGACCTTGTCAACGAGTGCGCGCCCAAGCTGGCCGAGGCGGACGGCATCATCATCGGAAGCCCGGTGTACTATGGCAACCCCAATGGCACGGTGCTCTCGTTCATGCAGCGTCTGTTCTATAGCACCACGGCTGATCTGCGCATGAAGGTTGGCGCCTCCATCGTGAGCTGCCGTCGCGGCGGCAATAGTGCCACCTTCGAGGCACTCAACCAGTTCTTTGGCATTTCGGGCATGCCAACCGTGCCCTCCACCTATTGGAACGACGTGCACGGCTACACGGGGGAAGACGTGTATGCCGACGAGGAGGGTGTGCAGACCATGCGCAACCTCGCCCGCAACATGGCCTTCATGATGCGTTCCATCGCAGATGGGCGTGAGGCCTACGGTGTGCCTGATCGCAACAAGGTGACCTTCACCAACTTCATCAGGTAAAACGGAGCCAAGCAAAACTGCAGCTCGGGGTGGAGCCCTCCCGACTCCGCCCCGAGCTGCTACCTTATGTAGGTCTATCCTTACTCGCCGCGTGCCTCGGCAATGATGCGCTGGTAGTCGTAGAAGCTGTCCTTGCGCACGCGATGTCCGTCACCAGTACCGTCATCGTAATAGTCAACGTAGATGAAACCGTAGCGCTTGGCGTATTCGCCCGTGGACGCCGAGACGAGGTCAATCCCGCCCCACCAGGTGTAGCCGATGAGGTTCGCGCCATCCTCGATGGCCTCGCTCATTGCCTCGACGTGCTGCTTGAGGTAGTCCGTGCGATACGGGTCGTGCACGCGCTCGACACCGTCCTCCACCACCAGTTTGTCGTAGGCACCCAGGCCGTTCTCCACCACCATGAGCGGGATGCCGTCGTAGCGGTCGGTCAGCTCGTTCAGGAAGATGCGCAGGCCGGTGGGGTCAATCTGCCAGCCCCAGTCGCTTGCCTTGAGGTAGGGGTTCTTCACGCCAAACATGAGGTTGCCGCCGGTTGTCTCGGCACCCTCGTGCGTGGTGTGCGTGGCGGTCTGGTAGTAGCTGAAGCTGTAGAAGTCCACCTTTCCGGCTTGGAGCAGCTCGGCGTCCCCGGGCTGCCAGTCAAGTTCCACGCCGCGCTCGGCCCACAGGCGCGTGGCAAAGCTGGGATAGTGGCCGCGCACGTACACGTCCGATGAGTACCAGTTGTTTTCGCGCATCCTCTCTTGGTTGAGCAGCACGTCAGCGGGGTCGCAGGTGTTTGCGTAGGAGGCCATGAAGCCGTCCATGTTGCCCATCATCACGCCGGGGTACATCTCATGCGCGTAGCTCACGATCTTTGCGGACGCCAAGAACTGGTAGTGCAAGGCGTTGAAGCGCAGCTGGGCGGTGGTGGGAATCTCGAACATGGTGCCTTGATAGTCCTTGATGAGCGAGAGGCTCAAAGCCGCGCCCATCTCGAGCACGCCGCTGTTGTTCTCGTTAAAGGTGAGCCAGTACTTCACCTTGCTGTGCCAGCGGTCCAAGCAGAACTTGGCATAGGTGAAGAAGTGGTCAATGAGCGCACGGTCCGCCCAGCCGTTGTACTTCTCCACCAGCGCATAGGGCAGCTCATAGTGAGAAAGCGTCACCAGCGGCTCGATGCCGTGCTCCACGAGGCAGTCAAAGACGTGGTCGTAGAACGCGACGCCCTCGGCAAGGGGCTCCGCCTCCATGCCTGTGGGGAAGAGGCGGCTCCAGTTGATGGACATGCGGAACACGTTCCAGCCCATCTCGGCAAAGAGCGCGATGTCCTCGTCCACATGATGGTAGAAGTCAGATGCAATCCAGCTTGGGTAGAGCGCATCCGGAACAAAGTCAACGTCAATCTCGCGCGGGGTGTTGACGTCGCCGCCACGCATGTGGTCGGGCACGCTTGCGCCCTTGCCGTCCAGGTTCCAACCACCCTCATACTGGTTTGCTGCCGTCGCGCCGCCCCACAGGAAGTTCTTTGGGAATGCCATGCTGCCCTCCTTGCTCGGCCAATCTGTTACCACTGCAGCCATATTACTTTGCCATGCGACATCACGAAACCTTGCATACGCGGTAGTCTCGGAGAAAGGTCAATCTTGGCTTTCCGGAGGAACTGCGTTGAGGGTCGGAACCTACTCAGAGGCATCGGTCCTGCGAAGGGCGTTGACGCAGAGGGCGTATTCACCAACAAGCACGCGCTCGTGGTAGTCGCACACGTGCACCAACTCGGGGACAGTGCCCTCGGGGAGGATCTTGGCCAGCGCGTCATGCAGCTCGTCCATGTCGGGCAGCTGGTCCACCGCCATGTATATGACTTCGGGCGAGGTGGTCGTGATGGCGCACAGGAGCTCGACGAGGACGATGCGCAGCATCCCCTCGGATGACCAGACGATGCTTCGCAGGTAATCGCGCTTGTCGAACTCGCCCGTGAGGTGGTTGATGAGGTAGCCGGGCTCTCCGGCCAGGCCATGGCTGCCGCGCACGAGCCGGCCGTCTATGACGAGCCCCTGGCCTCCCACGGTGTAGCCGGTGGGCTGGCGCTGCAGCAGGACGTTCTCGTATCTGTCCTGGCTCACGTAGCAGCCCACGGCGGCGGCGTTGGCGTTGTTGTCAACGAAGATGGGAACCCCCAGCTTCTCGGACAGCTTGGCGAAGTCGGGCATGCCGACGTCCACCGTGACCATGTGCACCGTGGAGCCGTCAACGACGCCCGGCAGGGCAAGCCCGATGGCGTCGAGGTCGCAGATGTCGACGCCTTGCAGGTGCACCGTGGCCAGCACGTCCTTCACGTCGCAGTAGCTTCGTCCCGGCTTCTCCACGCAGCCGTCGAGCACGACCTCGCCGTGGTCGTACACGCGGTAGCTGTAGAGGGAGTCCTTCGAGCCATAGACGCTGCTGACCACCAGAATCCGCCTGTCGTTGTCGAGCCTGCGCACGATGCGCGTGTCGGCCTGCTCGAGGCGAGCGGCCAGCGCGTTCTCGCTCATCGCGTTGAGGAGCATCCGCAGGGCGGTCCCCGCATCGTAGGAGCCGAAGACCGCACCGGGGATCTCGAAGACCACCAGGTCCGGGTGGCGCCCCACCATCTCGTCGCGCCTCATGTGCACCTGCGGCGCCAGCATCACGGCCTCGTAGTCCCCCGCCACCTCGAGCGCCTGCACGATGGGAAGCGCCTCGAACTCGTAGTCAAGCGAGAGGGTGGCCGCGACCTCGGCGAGCTTCCTGGCGAAGAAGCTCGTGGTGAGTCCCGAGGTGCACGAGAGCAGAATCTTGGTCGTAGACTTGGCCACCGTCTGCGAGAGGGCCTCAGTCAGCTCGTCGAAGAGCTGCTGGGCGTGGTCGAGGTCATCCATCTCGAAGTGCAGGAAGAACGTGGGGTTGTCCGGGTCGTCCGCCGGGATGATGTTGAGCTCCACGATCTCGGGCGCGCCAGGGTCGAGCTCGTAGAAGTTGACGTTTGCCGTGGCCTTCTCGGTGACGACCCGCACGTGCTCGTCGTCGGGGCTTTCCACCGTGCAGCCTGGCACCGCATGGCTCAGCAGCGCGGCGCGTGAGAGTATCCAGGCATGGAACGTGGTGGCGAGCTCAGTCATGGTTGCGTCCCTTCTCTCCAAGGCGTTAACACCCATTGTACCTGCAAGGAGATAGGCACTGGCCCTGCGTCTACCAATGCATCGCCAGCGTTGCCTTCACCGATACTTTTGAACAGGTGAGAGTGACCGTGATCGCGTTTCCGTTCCCATCGTAGATGGCGACGCTTGCGTCATGGTCTACCTTTCCGTGCTGATGGATGCCCCGCAGAGCGCGTGGGACCTCTATGATTGGATGGAATAGCAGCGTAACGAGAGATGATTTAGTCAGAGGACGGCATCATGCTGGAAAGGAGAGGACATGGCAACGGCATTTCCGGAAGGCTTCCTGTGGGGCGGCGCGGTGGCGGCAAACCAGCTCGAGGGTGCGTACCTCGAGGATGGCAAGCAGCTGAACGTCACCGACGTGATGACGGGCATTGGCAACCCGCCTGACATTCGTTGGAACGACCAGACCGGCAAGTGGGAGCCCAGCTTTGAGCACAATTTCGTGCATCTCTCCGAAGAGGGCATCGACTTCTACCACCGCTACGAGAGCGACCTCGAGCTGATGGCCGGCATGGGCTTCAAGGCCTTCCGCACCTCCATTAGCTGGGCGCGCATCTTCCCGCACGGCGACGAGGACGAGCCCAACGAGAAGGGCCTGGAGTTCTACGACCGCCTGTTTGACAAGATGCTCGAGCTGGGCATGGAGCCGGTCATCACCATCAGCCACTACGAGACGCCGCTGGGTCTGCTCGTTGACTACGGCGGATGGCTCAATCGCAAGATGATTGACTTCTGGATGAACTACGTCAACACCATCTTCAAGCGCTACAAGGGCAAGGTTAAGTACTGGATGACCTTCAACGAGATCAACGTGGGCCGCATGATTCCGTTTGCCGCGGGTGGCATGCTGGACATTCATCCCACCAACAAGGAGGTCGTGAACGCCGATCTCACCCAGCAGCAGATCTACCAGGGCTGGCATCACCAGTTTGTGGCCAACGCCTTGGCCGTAAAGGCCTGCCACGAGATTGACCCTGACGCCAAGATTGGCATCATGCTCTCGCAGTCGGGCATTGCCTGCTTCCCCGAGACCTGCAACCCCGACGACGTGCTGGGCGCGCAGGCCATGCAGCGCAAGCAGTCGTTCTTCTCGGACGTCATGCTCAAGGGCCGCTATCCGGGCTACGTCAAGCGCATCTGGGCCGAGAACGACGTGGAGCTGGACATCCAGCCGGGTGACATGGAGCTCATCGCGCAGTACACCAACGACTACTTTGCCTTCAGTTACTACCGTAGCTCGGTCTTCAGCAGCAAGGCGGAGGGTGCTGACGACGTGAAGAACGCCACCAGCGGTGCTACGGGCAACGTCAAGAACCCGTATCTGACTGCCTGCAGCCCCGAGCCCTGGTGCTGGCCGGTCGACCCCAAGGGCCTGCGCTACGTGTGCAACTACCTGCAGGACCGCTATGACGTGCCCCTGTTCATCGTGGAGAACGGCATCGGCCTGGACGAGAACCTGGACGAGACGGGCCACAGCCACGACCCGGTCCGCGTTGAGTACACGCGTGACCACCTGCTGCAGGTGGAGGAGGCCCTCAAGGACGGCTGCGACATCATGGGCTACCTG
>JAFUBJ010000253.1 GCA_017460265.1 Atopobiaceae bacterium
CTACACTAATCTATTTATTCCTAGATTAGTGTAGAGTCTTAAGTTCATTCATGCAACGACGATGTCTTGGGGAACGGTGACTGGTATCAACGTTCTGATGGGGCTGTCTCTCAGGCCACATGGATACCTTACAGTAGACACCGGTCACAAATATGAGCGGTCTACCTACGGTGACCATGGCCTGAGGACATGTCTTGGGTCGCTTCGGCTTGTTCGAGAACGTTGCCTTCGGACAACGTGAACTTGGTGATCTCCGGCTCCGTCTTCGTTGCCTCTGCAAAGCTCATGGCCGCGTCGAGGGACAGGAAGGCAGGTCGGTCGGTGATGTCCAAGTCCTTGTCTTCGACAACGAACGCATCTCCGTCAAAGCCGTCGACGAGAAGGCTGTCCAACGACCTCAAGGGGGCATAGTCAACGCACCCAAGTGAGCACATCCAGAAGACGAGCTCGTCTGCGGTGACCGACCCCCATGGAAGGAAGTCGGGATCAAACGAGTCGCTCCAAGGCCCATTGTAGCCGGCGTCCTGCTCGTGGAAAGTCATGGGAATTTGCCACGAAGAGCCATAGAAGTCGACTATATCGCTCACCAGCCTCTCGGGACCGATGTAGTCCACCAACTGTCCGAGCGTACCTTCACCGAGCACTCTCTGACAGCCTATGGCGTTGGCAAGCCTAAGGTTGACCATGCCTGCACGGACGTCGACATAGCCACAGGCATCCAGCACGGCAAGCTTGTGCTCGGAGTCGAAGTCGTCCAAATCTATGTCCCACAGATATGCTCGATACTCGTCGTGCTCGTCCGTCTGCGAGAAGTCGTAGGGCGTGAGGAACGTCAGCATCTCGTAGCCCCGCAAGTCAGAATCTTCCTTTGGCCTTACGAGCCTGCCTTCGCCGATGGCTTGCCAAGACAGCACGAGTTCAGGGTCGTTGCTGTAGGTGGATACCTCGTAGGAGTCAAGCCTGACGAAACGAGTGAGCCCTGGTTCGATGACGTAGGTATCGCCAAGATGGTCGACCCACACGTCACGAAGGCAGGTTCTCAGGTCAGGACGTCGCCATGTGACCAAGGTCTTGTTGCTCGTCTTCTTGAATCCATGGGTGTCCGTATAGTTGTCAGACAGGACGTGATCCGTCGTAACATCGATCATCGTCATTCCTTTCCAGACAGATGCCATCCGATGGTCAGGGGTTCATAGCGTTGCGGGCTTTGCTCTGGCTCTTGAGAGACTGACTTCTCAACGAGCAGGTCTACGACCTGTTTGCATACGTACAGGAGTGAGTTTCCCGTTACGTCGATGAGCCTGTCGCCATCAGCAAGGTAGGTACGTCCCTTTCCATGGATGACCTCGATGAGATCGTCATCGAGCCATTCCGGCGCGGCCCCTGAACAAGTTTGCAGGGTCGAGAAGAGCATCTTTATGAATCCGTCGAGGTCAGGTCCAACGTCCTGTGGCGAGAGGCTCGCGTACACGTCTGGGCCCATCTTTACGGTACCTTCTGTGCTGACGTCCTTTCGTCTTCCTTGTTCGTCATAGAGCATGGCATCAACTGTCACGTATCTCGTCTTTGGACAGAAAGATGTCAGGATATGTGGTCCGGATACGCCTAGGTTGCCTGGCAAAGCGGAGATCAATACCTCTGCATCGGAATCGAGATTGCTTGAGGTTCCGATGGAAGCAATCTCATAAACACAACCTTCTTCGACGAGGCCGACCGTGATGCAGTCACCGTCCTCGTCATGGCTCTTCCAGGCCGAAAGCGTAGACTGTTCGCCGTCGAGGGCAATGGGGAGCTCGATTCTATCTTTGCCTCTCAGAGGGCTTGCATGGTATCTCATGAGAGGCTCCTATCTATGTCGAGCACTATGGCCGATATGGGCGTTCCAAAGGTCACAAACCTCACGCTGTACCCTGGCAGTTGCGGCAAGAATCTCGTCTGCATGTCGCCCATTGGACTCTAAGATGGGCTCGGGAGCAGTATTGGTGCCATCCATGAAAGTTTCGATTCCGTCGTTAGAGCTGATGACGCTCAGGATCAAGCCCGCAAGTTGTAGGGGAGTGTCGAAAGGACGGATTTCTTCCAGAGAGTGACTCGCATGATCCAAGTCGTAGTTGAACCACATGCAAAGTGCGTCAATGGACCTGCGGTCATACCAAGACTTCGGGTAGACGGCAACGATGTCATCGCCTTCCATGAGGACGCAGTCGCCTTCATAGGCGATGCATCCCCAATCGTCCGTCAGCTCCTCGTCGGTGACGAAGAGCTTGCAGTCACTTATGAAGTCGTGGTCGTCCACAGTCCATCAACCCTTCTCACATACTGCTCCACGATCCCATTCTCATTCGGAACGATACGTAGGCATGCGTGGTAACAGAAGATTTCGAACAAGAATTGTCTATCCTGGCACCACAGTTCAGCGAATCGATCAGAGCGAGCCGGCGAACACGACGAGCGCCCTCGTCCTCTGTCCACCGATGAGGGAACTGCAGGTGACAAGCGTTACTACTCGGTCTGCCGTCCTGATGGTGTCCTCACGGTCTTCCGCATGTGCCGACGCGTCCTGGTCCATCTGCGCGAGCCATTCCTCCATCTTCGAGACGTTGTCGAATTCGAACCACTGGATGTCTTCGTAGGTTTGGTCCACCTCTAGTGCGCAGACAGGACGCATGGTGATGGGCCCTGCGTCGGGTGTTGACCATATGAGCGTAGCGCTGCCAAGGACGCGGTCGAACTCCTCCTGTTCGAAGCAGTGAAAGAGCTCACTGAACATGCCTCCCGAGTTCATGTGGTGTCCGAAGACGAGGACATGAGGGCCATCGGCGGTGCAACGGTGGTCAATGTAAGGGCATCCGGTGAACTCGTAGTTCTTCCATAGGTCGTGGTGGAGATAGAACTCCGGATCGTCATCGCTTGCCTGGCAGACGGGAAAGTCGACCTCGGTCCCAATTATCTTCACCCAGGCGACGACGTCTTCGTTAGTGGCCTTGAGACCATCCCAGTCAATGCCATCCCCGTCACCATCAGGCGTCGTGAAGGTGTTGCTGGCGGTCGCGTACCTTCTCACGGTGATGACGTCCTTGGCAATCGTGCTTCCACCAGCGATGGCAAGTCCGATGCCGAGCGCAGTGATGACAAACGCGATGATGACGTTCAACCTTGATGAGCGACGTTTGCTCACGGTTCCCTCCTTTTAGGTCATTCCTGAAGACCATGCGGAGCTTTGGAGCGGTCTTCTGACTCAATGGTACGAGGATGTCTCGTCCTCTTCAATGGCTCTACTTTCCGCAAAAGGCGAGAGGTTGTTGTTAATGGTCCCTCTACGACCTGGTGATACGGCAATTTCTCATGTGGTAAAGTGGTCTTGTCGTTCATGAGA
>JAFUBJ010000254.1 GCA_017460265.1 Atopobiaceae bacterium
AATGCCCCTGGGCGCTCACTGCTCGAGAGTATCCGGGTCCCCGATGCGGCGGCGGGCCTTGCACACGCGCTTCTGGGAGATGTCCGCGTCGTGGAAGACGCTACTGAGGCGGTCCGTGCGCACGATGCGAATCCGTCGCTTACCTACGTGACCTCGTTGGGCGTATCGGTGCTTCCCGACGGCCGCATTGTCGTAGGGGGCGGCGCGGACGCGGAACGGGGCGCTCTTGAGCGCAAACGCCGCATGCGTGCGCTCCGTGACGGTCTTGGAGCGCTTGAGGTAGCGTTGAGGGAGGCTTCTGAGGCGGTTGCGGCTGCCGAGGGTGCCCTCAGCGACGCGCGTGAGAAGAATGCCCGTGCCAAGGGCGATGTGGCACGCCTCAGGGGCGAGCTGTCATCGGTGACCTCCGAGATCGGACGTCTGGAGGCTCAGCGAAACCAGGCCGCTTCCGAGCAGGCCCAGCTTGCCAAGCGTCGTGCCGCTGCGTCCGAGAAGGCTGAGGAGGCTCGACCGCAGATCGAGCGTCACAAGGCGGCGGCGGAAGCTGCGGAGGCAAAGGCGGCCGAGCTCGGAAGGGAGCTCGAGGACGTCTCGCGCGAGCGCTCTGCGGCCTCGCGTGCCGAAAACGACGCGAGCGAGCGTCTTGCCGAGGCACGTCTCCAGCTTGCCACTACCGTCGAGCGCCGCAACCACCTCGCCGTTCGCGAGGAGGAGCTTGCGCGCACGGTCAAGAGCATCGAGGAGCGCAGGGTTGCGACTGAGCGTGCGGCGCGGTCGCGCGACGTGCTTCGTCTTCGTGTCGATCCCCTGTATGATCGCTACGAGGCCGTGCACGAGCGCGCCCTTGACTGGGCGGCACGCCTGAGGGACCGCAGCCGTCTTGCAGAGGCGGACTCTGACTCCCTCAAGTCGACCATCTCCGAGGCTCGGGAGGCCGTCAACGCCGCGTCGGCAGAGCTCGAGAGGTCCCGCACGTTGGCAAACGACCTCAAGGTGGACCTTGGTCGCATCGAGGTGCAGGTCGAGGCCGCCCTGAAGGCCATTACGGCGGACGGCTGGATCTTGGAGGACGCGCTTGCCCTTCCTGCCCCCGACGACCGCGAGGCCATGGAGCGCACCGTCGACAAGCTCCGTCACCAGCTCGCCAACCTGGGTCCCGTGAACGAGGTCGCCATGGACGAGTACCAGCGGCTGAAGGAGCGCTCCGACTACATAGAGGAGCAGGTCCGCGACCTCGAGAGCGCCCGCAAGTCGTTGGCAAAGATCACCAATGCCATCGAGCGCAAGATGCGCCGACAGTTCCTGGTCGTGTTTGACCAGGTCAATGCCAATTTCTCCGAGGTCTTCTCCATGCTCTTCCCAGGAGGCCATGCCTACATCGAGATGACCGATCCCGACCACGTGACGGAGACGGGCATCGAGATCGTCGCGCAGCCTCGCGGCAAGAAGATCCAGAAGATGATGCTCATGAGCGGTGGCGAGAAGTCGCTGACCGCGCTTGCGCTCCTCTTTGCCGTGTATCGCACGCGCACGGTGCCGTTCTACGTGTTTGACGAGGTCGAGGCCGCCCTGGACGATTCCAACCTCTCTAAGCTGCTCGATGCCATCGAGCAGTTGAAGGAATCGACGCAGCTTATCGTCATCAGCCACCAAAGGCGTACGATGGAGCAGGCGGACGTCCTCTACGGGGTGTCCATGCAAGCCGATGGCGTAAGCCATGTGGTTAGCCAGCGGCTCGACCAGGCAACAGGAAAGGTGGTTGAGGCCTAATGGGTCTGCGCGATTCACTGATGCGTGGCCTCACGCGCTCGCGGGAGGCAATCTCAGAGATCTTCTACATGGGTGGCGAGGTAGACGACTCCTTCTGGGAGGACCTCGAGGACACCCTTGTCATGGGCGACATGGGCGCAGATGTTGCCATGCAGGTGACCGATGACCTTCGCGAGCAGGCCGCGCGCGAGAACCTGCGCACCTCTCGCCAGCTTCGCGAGGCGCTTGCGCAGCGACTCTCCCAGTCGTTTGCTCCTGCGGGACGTGACCCCTTCCGCTCGCTTCCGCACTGTGTGATCTTTGGTGGCATCAACGGTGCGGGGAAGACCACGACCGTGGGCACGCTTGCGAGCGAGGCACTCGGCCTGGGCATTCGCCCGCTCATGGGCGCCGCCGACACGTTCCGTGCGGCAGCCATAGAGCAGCTCCAGGTCTGGGGAGAGCGCTCGGGCGTCGACGTCATCTGTCGCGACCGTGGCACGGACCCCGCGAGCGTCTGCTACGAGGTCATGGACGAGGCGGAGCGTCGCGGCTCCGAGCTCGTGCTCATCGACACGGCAGGCCGTCTCCACACGAGTCCCGAGCTCATGCGCGAGCTGGCAAAGGTGGTGAACGTCACGCGCAAGCGCTCCAACATGCCCGTGACGGTGGTACTGGTGGTGGATGCAACCACGGGCCAGAACGGCCTTAACCAGGCACGCGAGTTCAACCAGGCACTCGACCTGGACGGGCTCATTGTCACCAAGCTGGACGGCACCGCGAAGGGCGGCATCGTGGTTGCCATCAGCCACGAGCTTGACCTGCCCATCTGGCGCATTGGCGTCGGCGAGGGCATCGACGACCTGCAGCCATTTGACGCACTCGAGTTCTCAAGGGCGCTCGTGGGAGAGGGCGACGTCATCTAGCCTCGCGCAATCACTGGCGGCCACGCATCGCGGGGCCTGCGATGGGGTATCCTCTCTTAAGGTGAAACGTACTTCTATGGCATAGGAGAAGCATCATATGGCAGTCTTCAGCAGCCTCTCAGACCGGCTCCAAGACACCTTCGACCGTCTGCGCGGCAAGGGCCGTCTAACCGAGGGCGACATCAATTCGGCCATGCGCGAGATCCGCATGGCCCTGCTCGAGGCGGACGTCAATTACCGCGTCGTGAAGGGTTTCGTGTCGGCCTGCAAGGAGAAGTGCATGACGGCAGAGGTGCTGGAGTCTCTGACTCCGGCGCAGAACGTCGTGCGCATCGTGCTCGACCAGCTGACGGAGCTTCTGGGCTCCACCGAGTCCAAGCTCGTGCTGCCACAGAACCGCACCCCCAATGTGATCATGCTCGTGGGCCTGCAGGGCTCGGGCAAGACCACCGCCGCGGCCAAGCTTGCCTACCTGCTGAAGAAGCAGGGGAGAAGCCCGC
>JAFUBJ010000255.1 GCA_017460265.1 Atopobiaceae bacterium
CGACGACTGGGAGCGCCTGAGCTCGGAGAAGAGCGGAAGCCCCCTTCTCAACCGCGTGGTGAGCGGCCAGTATCCTTCGGCATCGACCATCAAGCCGCTGGGCACCTTCGCCGCCCTAGACTACGGCCTTGCCACGCCGGACACCACGTTTTACTGTTCTGGCTGGTGGACCGGCTTCGGTGAGGAATATGGCCAGTACTGCTGGCAAGAAGACGGTCACGGCACCATGACGCTCCAGACGGGCATCACCTATTCCTGTGACGTGGTCTTCTACGAGGTGGGCATGGGCTTCTTCTATTCCGACAACCCCGAGGGTCTGCAGGAGACCTACCGAAAGTGGGGCCTTGGCTCCCCGACGGGTATCGACCTGCCGTCCGAGGAGTCGGGGCGCGTGCCGGATGCCGAGTGGAAGTGGAACTACTGGGACACCTCGCCCGACGACGCGCGCTCGTGGCAGGGTGGCGACAGCACGAACCTCTCCATCGGCCAGGGCGACCTGCTCGTGACGATTCTTCAGATGGCGTGCGTCTATTCCGGCATTGCCACGCGCGGCACCATCTGGCGTCCCCACGTCCTCAAGAGCGTGCGCTCGTCCACGGGGTCGGGCACCGTCATCGACCACAGCCCGGAAATCCTCAACAGCATCTCCGAGAAGTCCGAGTACTTCGACTTGGTCCATGCGGGACTGTCAGGGGTTATTTACGAGGAGTCCGCCGCCCAGGCGAGCCACTTCACCAACATGAGCGAGCTCGTTGCCGGAAAGACGGGTACCGCGCAGCGTGCGGGCCAGCACCCCACGGGCTGGTTCATAGCCTTCGTTCCTGCCGACAAGCCCAAGTATTGCGTTGCCTCGCTCGTGGAGAAGGGCGGCTTTGGTAGCGATTGCGCGATGTACGTGGTCCGCGACATCATGGGTGCGATCTATGACGAGCCGGACACCTCGGATGCTGTCGACAGCTCGGGCGTCAGGTAAGGAGGGGACAAGATGCCAGTATCCGATCTTGGGTCTGCCCAGGCGCAGAGGCATATGGCGGCGAGCCCGCGGCGCGACGACGCGTCGCAGGTGCAGCGTCGCCCCAAGACGTCCCTCGCCCAGAGCTTCTACCTTCCCCAGCTCGTCCCGGCGCTCCTGCTCATTGCCTATGGCGCCGTGGTGATCTGGTCGGCGTCGCTCAACATCTACGCCGCGAACTTTCCCCGTCACATGATCGGCATCGTCCTTGGGCTGGGCACCGCCTGGTTCATCAGGAACTACGACTACCGTGCCTTCGCCAACATGTCGACGGCGCTCTTCATCTTTGACTGTCTGCTCATGATCTCGCCCCGCATACCCGGCCTCGGCGTCTTTGGCATGGGCATGACGGGTTGGGTGCGCATACCCTTCATCCGCCTCACGTTCCAGCCCTCGGAGGTGGCAAAGATCGTGACCATCTTTTTGATGGCATCCCTGGGCGCCCAGTACAACGGCAAGATCGAGAGCCTGCGCGAGTACGTCAAGCTGTGCGCCATCCTCACGGTTCCCTTCCTGCTCATCCTTCTGCAGCCCGACCTGGGAACGGGCCTCATCGTGCTCGTCACTGGGGCGTCCATCATCATCGTCTCGGGCGCGCGCCGCAGCTGGGTGCTGGTCACCATCGGGCTCATCGTGCTCGTCGCCACCCTTGCCATCGTCACGTCCATGACGCCGGGGCTTCCGCACATCCTCAAGGAATATCAGCTCAACCGCCTCATCGTCTTCGTGGATCCGTCGGTTGACCCGGGCGGCAGCGGCTACAACCTCCAGCAGTCCAAGATCGCCGTGGGCTCTGGCGGGCTCTTTGGCAAGGGCATCGGCAACGCGAGCCAGTCGGGCACGGGCTTCCTTCCCGAGGCGCACACCGACTTCGTCTTCGCCCTGCTCTCCGAGGAGTTTGGCTTTGTCGGGTCCATCTCGCTCCTGGCGCTCTTCGGCTGGATGATCTTTGCGGCCATCGAGCTGGCGCAGCGGCTCGAGCAGCCCTTTGGCAAGCTCGTGCTGGCCGGCATCGTCACGATGTGGTCGTTTCAAGTCCTGCAGGAGGTGGGCATGTGTATTGGTATCATGCCCATCACGGGCATTCCGCTTCCGTTCATAAGCTTCGGCTCGACCTCGATGGTCGCGCAGTGCATGGCCATCGGCGTCGTCCAGTCGGTGTGGCACTTCCGCACCAAGGCGGCGTGATCTTGCCGGAGCCTGGCACGTCATTCTGAGCAAGGA
>JAFUBJ010000256.1 GCA_017460265.1 Atopobiaceae bacterium
CTCGATGGGCAGGCCATGGCAGTCCCAGCCGGGGACGTACGGCGTGAGGAAGCCACGCATGGCCCAGTAGCGGTTGATGATGTCCTTGCTGATCTTGTTCTGCGCGTGTCCCAGGTGGATGGGGCCGTTGGCATAGGGAGGTCCGTCGTGCAGCACGAACGTGTCGTGGCCCTCGTTCTTCTTGAGGAGCAGCTCGTAGACGCCCTCCTCATCCCACGCCTGCAGGCGCCTGGGCTCGTTCTGCGCGAGGTTTGCGCGCATGGCGAAGCCGGTGCTCGGCAGGTTCATGCTGGACTTGTACTCGTTTGCCACCGTGCATCCCTTTCTCTTTTGGACGCCCACAAAAGAGGCGCCCGTCCCCATGCTGGGACCAGGCGCCTTAAAGTCGCTCCCTGCGACGTAAGCTGCTCTTGTCACCCAGCGTGCGGAAACCGCATTACTCGGCTGACCTGTGTCGGCGGCCATCCCGGCGACGCCTACTGAGGAGGCAAGGCTCCCGTTTGGGCCGCAGCTCCGGGGTGATACCTCGCGGACCTCGGACGTGGGCTCTCAGCTCCCCCACTCTCTGTTGACCAAGGCGCTCCGCAAGACGCGTCCCCTTCATAGCACGGTGCATCATGATAGCACGCGAACGGCGCCTTTTGTCCCGCGAATGGAAAAGACTGGCATGACTTCTCATGGCCGACTTCAGGCCCGCGCAACCTCGTTTGCTGAGCCATAATTGACACAGGCCAACGACAGAAAGGGACGGCTCATGCTCAATCCCCACGACTCCAGCTCCCTCACGGTCGATCAGCGACGCTACCTGCTCTTGCTGTCACGTCAGTTCCCAACCACGCAGGCCGCGGTCACCGAGGTCATCAACCTCGAGGCAAAGCTCGACCTTCCCAAGGGCACCGAGCACTTCATGAGCGACGTCCACGGCGAGTACCAGGCCTTCAAGCACATCCTCAACAACTGCTCGGGCGTCATACGCGAACATGTGGAGGCGACCTTCTCAGACGAGCTGGACGACTTCGCCAAAGACGAGCTCTGCACCCTCATCTACTACCCGCACGAGCGTCTTGCCCAGCTCAAGTGCCAACACCTGAACCTGCCTCGGTGGTACCGAAACAACCTCATGTACCTCGTGCGCCTGGCACGCCTGCTGTCCGGCCTCTATACGAGGGCGCACGTTCGCGCAG
This sequence comes from Atopobiaceae bacterium, assembly GCA_017460265.1. Classification (GTDB taxonomy): domain Bacteria; phylum Actinomycetota; class Coriobacteriia; order Coriobacteriales; family Atopobiaceae; genus UBA1367. Next base: position 1,185 of record JAFUBJ010000256.1, read on the forward strand.
CGCTCCCCGAGGACTACGCCTACATCATCGACGAGCTTCTCCGCGCGTCTGGGCCGGGCGAACGGAGCCGACATGAATACCACAAGCGCATCATCGACTCCATAGTGGTAAACGACGCTGCCGACGACTTCATCTGCTCGCTCTCCTCCCTCATAAAGCAGCTCGCCGTCGACCATCTCCATATTGTGGGAGACATCTATGACCGCGGCCCCCATGGGGACCGCATCATGGACCACCTGATTGACTACCACAACGTCGACGTCCAGTGGGGAAACCACGACATCGCCTGGATGGGCGCGGCCGCAGGATCTGAAGCCTGCATCGCCTCTGTCGTACGCACCCAGATTCGCTACAGCACGCTCGACATGGTGGAGAGCGCCTATGGCATCAGCCTGAGAAGGCTCGCGCTCTTTGCTCAGCGCACCTATCGCGACGACGACATCATGTCGCCGCTCGAGAAGGCCATCTCCGTCATCCTCTTCAAGGTGGAAGGGCAGCTGATCATGCGCCACCCAAACTATGGGATGGACGACCGGCTACTCCTTGGGAAGCTGAACCTCGCGCGCGGCACGGTACGCATCGACGGAGAGGACTACGACCTCGCCACTTGCGACTTCCCCACAGTTGACAGCGCGCACCCCTTTGAGCTCACAGATGAGGAGCGCGACCTCATGGACGGGCTCGTCGCCGCGTTCAAGGAGTCAGACCGCCTCCACCGTCACGTATCCTTCCTGTTTGAGAACGGATCGGTGTACCTGGTCCACAACGGCAACCTCCTCTTCCATGGCTGCGTGCCGCTCGAGGAGGACGGCTCGTTCACCATAGTGACCGGTGACGGTGTCGCACGAGCAGGACGCGACTACCTTGACTGGTGCGACCGCGTGGCAAGGAGGGCCTGGCACCAGCGCGACCAGAAGTCCCTCGACTGGATGTGGTACCTCTGGTGCGGGCGACGCTCCCCCCTTTCCGGCCGCGTCGTCAAGACCTTCGAGCGCACCTTCGTCTCGGACAGAAGCGCCTGGGCAGAGCAGGAAGACCCGTACTTCCGCCTTTCAGAAAACCCCGAGGTCTGCGAGCGCATCCTTGCCGAGTTCGGGCTTGGCACAAACGGCCACATCATCAATGGGCACAAGCCCGTCCGGCAGGTAAAGGGCGAGAGCCCCATCAAGGCCAATGCCAAACGCCTGGTAGTGGATGGCGGCTTTTGCGAGGCGTACCACAAGACCACGGGCATTGCGGGATACACCCTTACCTCGACCTCGCGTGGCCTGTCCATCAAGGCGCACCGGCCCTTCCTCTCCATCGAGGCAGCCCTTGCGGCCAATGCGGACATCCTCTCCAACACCACCGTCATCGAGCGTCCCAAGCAGGAGTTGAAGGTCTCGGACACAGACAAGGGGCGCGCAATCTCAATACAGATTGACGAGCTCAAGATGTTGCTTGCGGCCTATCGCACAGGAGAACTCCCCGAGCGGACATAGTGAGACTTGGCACGGCTTTTGGACCATGTGAATAACGCATGGTCTATGCGCCAATAGCTTGTTTGTGTGGCGCTTGCCTCCACATGTGGCCGCGCAACGAAAAAATGTTGTTACAAACAAACATTTACGACGACGCATCGTTTGCAGATTGCTAAAGTGCTACACGAAAGAGCAATTTCTGGAGGCATTACCATGGCACGTTCTGCTTACGACCGCATCTATCGTGATCTTAAACGTGACATCGAAAACGGCACGTATGCATATGGGGACCTGATTCCCTCCCAGTCGACGCTTGTCGAGCGTTACCAATGTGCGCACAACACCGTCCGCAAGGCCATCGCGCTTCTGGCGGGGCAGGGCTACTGCCTTCCCATCCACGGAAAGGGCGTCCGCGTCATCTGGCTTCCCATCCGCGATGACGAGGCGTTTGCCTTGGGCGGCATCGAGACCTTCGAAGAGAGCGCGCAGCGCAACGGCATGGCCGCCCGAACCGAGGTCAAATGCTTCGAGCAGCTTGAGTGCGACGAAGACCTTGCGAAGCTGACTGGCTTCGCAATTGGAACGCCGATACTCCACGTCGAGCGCATCAGGTACCTCAACGACAGGCCGCTCATCTGGGACGACAGCTACTATCTCTCCTCCTCCGTCGAGGGGATCACGATAGAGCAGGCAGAGCAGTCCGTCTATTCCTACATGGAAAACGTCTTGGGGCTGCGCATCGTCACGAGCAAGAGGCTCATCTCGATGGAGAAGGCCACCGACATCGACCGCCAGTGGCTCGACATCTCTGACTGCACCTACCTTGCGAAGGTATCCCACGCCACCTATGACAGCGACGCCCAGCTCTTTGAGTATGCGGAGTCTCGCTACCACCCCGCGTTCTTCCGCTTCCACGACACCGTCGTTCGCGACAAGTAGCGTCTAAAGCACGGAGGAGGATGCCCCCGTTCTCGCAAAGAGAGCGGGGGCATCCTCTAGTTGCCGGAGCATGTATGTGGCTGCGATCTATGCCTGGGGCATCTTCGGGGCAAAGCCGTCGTCGCGCGTGAGGATGCGCATGAACTCCTCGCCCGTGATGGTCTCCTTTTTCTGGAGATAGTGGGCGATCTCGTGCAGCTTGAAGCGATTCTTGCGCAGCGTCTCGAGAGCGGTCTGGTGACCCTCCTCGACGAGGCGCTGAACCTCGGCATCGATCTCCTGGGCCGTTCCCTCAGAACACGTAAGCGTGGCGTCTCCACCCAGGTACTGGTTGCGCGACTGTCCCAGCGCCATCATGCCAAAGCGGTCGGACATGCCCAGCTGGGTGACCATGGCACGTGCGATGCGCGTGGCGCGCTCGATGTCGTTGGCAGCGCCGGAGGTCATCTGACCAAAGATGAGCTCCTCGGCTGCACGCCCACCGCAGAGGACGGCGATCTTCTGCTTGTATTCCTCGCGCGTGGTGAGGTAGTGCTCGTCCTCCTCGGACTGCATGGTAAAGCCCAGGGCGCCGGAAGTGCGCGGAACGATGGTGATCTTCGAGACGGGCGCCTTGCCGTCCTGAACGGCCGCCACGATGGCATGACCGGTCTCGTGGTACGAGACGACCTCCTTCTCGTGCTCGGAAAGCACGGTGGACTTCTTCTTCTCGCCGGCGATGACGACATCCACCGACTCGAGGATGTCGCTTTGCGTCACGCGGTTGCGACCCATGCGCACGGCACGCAGCGCCGCCTCGTTGATCATGTTGGCGAGGTCCGCAC
>JAFUBJ010000257.1 GCA_017460265.1 Atopobiaceae bacterium
CGGCATTCTCCGGGGAGACAGCACCTACGCGTAAATGAGAGAAGACCCCTCTAGCCAATGCCTCACCATAGCGTATGCCGAAAGCGATGGCAGATCAGCCTTCAAGCTCGACCTGTCGAGCGGCGTGAGCGCTCCCAGACCGGATGCGGGAATCTCATTCGGAAGTGAGTCGGTGAGACTCGCTTGGATCGACCCCGATGAGTGGAAGGGCAGCAACCCGGTCGGTCTCTGCGACTGGTTCAACGCACAGAACGAACGCTTCCTCCTCTATGGACGGACCGAACGCCGCAAGGCGATCCTTGATCGTTACAAGAGGCTCTACAGCTCTGTCGAACAGATTCCCGACCAGGTGGACCGGTCGGCTCTGCAGCGGGCGGTGCAGGTAGTGAAGCGCTCGCGCGACGTCTACTTCTCTCTGGCATCCAGCGAGGATGATGCGCCAAGCTCCTGCGTCCTCATGGTGCTCGTAGCCCAAGCTGCGGAAATCTTGCCAAGCGACGCCGACATCGTGACGATAGTCGAGGCGTTCGCAAGCGCATGCGCCTCCATGAGTGACGAGGTGCCTGTGGTGCTGAACCCCGTCTACCCGGAGAACCTGGTCGAGGGATGGAGCGAGCAGAGGATTGCAACGTTTCATCACTGGGCGGGCAACCTCAGCGAGAACCTTGCCGTGGACATGAACGACAAGGCAAGGAGGAACGCAGCCATCGATGGCCTTCTGGGAGGCGGCACCTCCTCGAGACTGGAGCGTGAGGGACTGCTCACCGCTGCCCCGCCCTCGATCACGATTGGCCGCCCCGTCAAGCCATGGAGGGGATAGCTTGTCCATCCGGGAGGCGTTTGCATCGGCCGGGTCCCTGTGGGAGCAGCAACCCGGTCTCCTGCGAACCATCGTCTGCGCTGATGAGCAGCCGGCCGTCCTCAGGGTGGACGGGGTCATCCGTCTTGACCACGAGCACAACGAGGTCCGCCTGGTGGCAGACTACGACGTCTCTGCAACCATAAGTGAGGGCTTCCCCACAGATGTGCCACAGCTCATCGTGCGCAATCCTGACCCCTCCGGCTTCTACCCGCACGCGTATGAGGACGGGAGGCTTTGTCTCGGCGTTGACGGCGAGATGTCCCTCATACTCGCACGAGCAGACAACCCCTTGGAGGCATTCTTCGAAGAAATCGTCATGCCCAACCTCTATGCAGTCGAATTCTTTCGAAGGTACCGCACCATGCCGTTCGACGACCGCAGCCATGGCGAAGTCGGCGTGCTCGAGTTCTATCGTGAGTTCTTCAACATGGACAGAGATCGTGCAGTGCTCGAGCTATTGCGTATCGCCGCCGGAAAGGAGGGGTTTCGCAGGCGCAATCGATGCCCCTGCGGGTCGGGAAGGCAACTGGGATCCTGTCATGCCGGTGCTGTCGAAGCGCTCCGGTACAATGTGGGAAAGAACGTCCTGCTCTCTGATTGCGGTATTGCGACCAGCGCCTTGGGACTCACCAAGGCCCTCGGAGCAAAAGACGCCACAAGGGCACGCTTGAAAGGGCACAGGACGCATCCGTAGAATGTGGGCGATTCTCCGCGTGGGGGCATGGGAAGGGACGTGGTCATCTTCCTGGCGCACGCCATCGGACTAATCCCCGCCCAAAGCTCGCCACCCACACCGCACAGGCCGCTCGATCTTCTTGTGACCGGTGCAGTACGGGCAGGTCAGGCGCTTGTTCTTTGAGCGCTGCTTGACCGTCAGCTTGAACACGTGACCGCAATCGCCCCTCCACTACACCCTCTTCTTGCTCCTCGTGGTCACATAGGTTGGCCTCAGGGGCAAGTTGCCCTCTTGGTACCACTGGGCGGCAAGGTCCTCGCGGACGGTGGCCACGTCGTTGAACCCCCTCAGGACCTTCCGGTCGTTGCAGTAAGGGCAGCCGGCGTCGCGGAGCACGCGGTTGCGGACGTTCATCTGCCACGTCTGGCCACGCTCGCAGCGCCACCACACGCGGCGGTTCGATACGGCCGTCACGTCGGTCGGGACCAGCCCATCGTTCAGATCCAACGCCCATATTGCAGCCACCTCCTGAGAGATCTCCTCCAGCAACGATTGTACGGGTGGCATGTCACGCAAATCCCGGCGCGGCCCGCAAGCGGGCCGGGTCACCTGGGTTTCCGACACCCCGACTGCGCCGGGGATTGTCGGAGGATCCCCTATCCTCGCCGCGCCGTCGAAAACCCGATGTCACGAGCCGCGAGTACGACGCCTGGCCCTCGGACCGGGGCATCATGGCACAGGCTCCTTGGAGGCGGCAGGCACCCCTTACGCCGCCTCCCGTCGCCTGGCGCGACATGCCCTCCGCGCGCCGCGCCCCGCCCGCAAACGGGCGCGCTACGGGGATGCCGCTTGCCTTGTCGCCCCCGTCCGAGGGAAGGAAAGGCCGACCCTCACGAGCCCGAAGGGGGCACACCATGAGCAAGACCGCAACCATCGTCCCGACCGCCGCAATCGCCGAGCGCTGGGAGGCCACCACGCCCGTCACGGGGGACTACGCCCGCGACTGCGCGGAGCTCGCCCGCGAGGCCCTGTCGCACGTCGGCTTCACCCGCTTCGAGGAGACGCCCTTCGAGTACGTGCTCGCCTGCCGCGAGGGCGACCTCCCCGTCACCGTCGCCGTGCTCGCCGTGCCCGTGGAGGGCTTCGAGATGAC
>JAFUBJ010000258.1 GCA_017460265.1 Atopobiaceae bacterium
ACAGTGCCCGGGATCATGACACTCTCATCCGCGAACTGCCCTCAGGTAAAGGCTTTGCCGCTCTGGTTTTCATTCCCCACCCCGGGGAAGACCTGCCGGCGCTTTTGCTGGAGCTCAAGTACGATAGAAGCGCCGAAACCGCCCTCTCCCAAATCAAGGACAAGCACTACCCCCGGGCCCTGGAGGCATACCGAGGCAATCTAATCCTGGCCGGGATAAGCTATGACCCCAAGACCAAGGAGCACAGTTGTGTGATTGAGCGCGGGGGAAACTGAGAGGCTCAGCGACCGAGCAACTTGCCCAGTCCGCCCATGCCGCCCATCATGGAGTTCACTATCTGGGAGACCTGCTCGCCGTTGACGTAGACCGTACCGCCGGTAAACTCGCTACCGTAATCGAAGTCGAACGCGAACTGGCCCGAGATGTCGACGGTGCCGCCGCTCACGACAAGGTAGCCGTTGGAGTCGAGCGCGTCGGTGTCTCCCTGCGCCATGGTTACCTTGAGGTTGCCGCCACGGATGTCGATGACGGGGTCGCCGATGGAGCCCGACTTGTATGAGGCATTCAGGCCGTCATCCCAGGCGCTCACGGTGATGTCTCCCCCGTTGATCTGGATGTAGGTCGCCTCAATGGCCTCGCCACCGCTCAGATCAAGGGTTCCCTCGTCAATCTGGACATAAGTCGTGGCGTGAATCGCGTCGTCAGCGGCATCCAGCGAAAACGTTCCGCCACAGATGTAGACATAGCCCAAGGTGTCGTCCTCGTCGTTTTCGGCATGCAGAGCGTCCTTGTCCGTGGAGACGGAAATGGAGCCGCCCGCGATGCGAATCGAGTCATTTGCCTCGAGGGCATCAGCGGAGCACGAGATCTGGTACGTGCCGCCCGTGACCTTGAGGTCATCCTTGCTCGTGATGCCGTTGCCCGTCGAGCTGATGTTCAGCGTGCCCAGACCGTTCAGCACGAGGTCGTCCTTGGAGAAGATCACCGCATCGGTGTTGGTGTCTCCGTCAGCCACGAAGCTTCCCGTGACAGAGAGGGCGCTCGTCGTGCCTTCCGTCGTGGTGACAAAGACCTTGTCCGCCGACTTCACATAGATTGCAGGAGAGTCCCCGTTGGTGATGGTCACCCCATCAAGCACGAGCTGCACCTTGGCGGCGTCGTCGGCCTCGACCGTCACCGTCACGTCGGTCACGTCGCCAACAAGCACGTAGACGCCCTCCTCGCTGATGGTCACGTCCTTTCCGCTTTCCAGCGACAGATACGTGGCACCTACGAGGTCCGCTTCTTGCTCGAGGTCGCGGCTCGTAAAGAGGTCGGCAGTGCTGATCACACCGTCGGAAGCCATGCCATCAAGGCTCGCGACCTCAACGTCTGCCTTCGCGGTAGTAGTCGCGGCATCGCTTATGGTGACGGTCTCCTGAGCCTCGCTCACCGTACCCGTGGACTCCTTAGCATCCGCCCTCCCCAATCCGCCACAGGCAGTTAGCGAGGCGGTCAGCATCGACGCAATCAGCGCGGACGTCAGACGCCTTATTCCCATGAATCTCATTTGAACACCTCCTGATCTGGTTCAAATCGTCACGCATGAGCGTACGCCCCGAACCTTTTTCCTTCCTGAAAGAGCACGCTGCTCCAAATGCCTGATAACGCTTTCAGTAATGGTCGGCAAAGATTCATGATTCATTAATGAAAGACGAGTCGGCTTCATTCTCCAATGGGTACAAGTAGTGCAGACGATAAGGACAACAACGAAAGGAAGGTTGTCATGGAATTCATCGGATCGTGGATCGTCACCACCATCGCTTGCGCGATTGCCATCACCTTTGTCCCCGGCATCGAAGCTGTGGGCGGCTCTTACGCGGGCCCCATCATGTGCGCCCTGGCGCTGGCACTTGTCAACACCGTCGTAAAGCCGGTGGCCGAGGTCCTCTCGCTGCCGCTCACCATTGCGACGCTTGGCATCTTCTATCTGGTGCTCAACGCACTCATGCTGGAGCTGGCAAGCAGCCTGTCCCTCGGTCTCTTTGGTTCGGGAATCTCCATCGAATCGTTTGGCGCGGCGTTCATGGGCTCCATCGTCATCTCTCTGGCGTCCATGTTCCTCAGCTCCGTCACGGGCCTCTAAGTCACAAGCAATTAGAACTTATTTGGCACAGGGCGCCCCGGTAAAACCGGGGTGCCCTGCTTCAGGTCAAACGACGGTGCAACAAAGGCATCCTCAAAGCTGCAAAAAAAGGCCTTCCTTCTGCCAAGGTCGTGGACGTCCGGTGAAGGGCGGCTGACAGTTCCGCCACAGAGCAATTCGCAGAAACGGGGCCGAGCGATGAAGCTCGGCCCCGTTTCGAGGACGTTCAGTGGCGGAACTGTCAGCCGCCCAACGTCGGGATTTACGCCATGATCTTGCGGAAGAGCTGCTTGACCGTCTCGTGGTCAGCCTCGCGCGGGTTGCCAGGATAGCAGGCGTCGGCAAGGGCGTCGGAGGCGAGCTGATCGAGGTCCTCCTCAACCAGGCCGTCGCAGGTCTTGGGGATGTTGACGTCGGCGGAGAGCTGCTTGACAGCGGCGATGGCGGCGTCAGCGGCCTCGTCGGTGGTCATGCCCGTGGTGTCAACGCCCATGGCGACGGCAACCTGGGCCAGGCGCTCGGCGACGACCGGCTTGTTGTACTCCATGGCAATGGGGAGCAGCATGGCGCAGGCAACGCCGTGCGGGGTGTCGTAGTGAGCGGAAAGGGTGTGCGCCATGGCGTGGTCGATGCCCAGGCCCACGTTGGAGAAGCCCATGCCGGCAACATACTGGCCAAGGGCCATGCCCTCGCGGCCGCTGCCCGGCTTGCCACTCTTGGCCTCGGCGTAGGAGTCGCGCAGGTTCTGGGAGATGAGCTGGATGGCCTTGAAGTGGAACATGTCGGAGAGCTCCCAGGCGCCACGGGTGGTGTAGCCCTCGATGGCGTGGGTGAGCGCGTCCATGCCGGTGGCGGCGGTGAGGCCGGCGGGCATGGAGGCCATCATGTCGGGGTCGACGACGGCGACGTCGGGAATGTCGTTGGTGTCGACGCAGACGAACTTGCGCTCCTTCTCGACGTCGGTGATGACGTAGTTGATGGTGACCTCAGCGGCGGTGCCAGCGGTGGTGGCAACGGCGAGGGTGAAGGTGGCGTGGTTCTTGGGGTCGGCAACGCCCTCGAGGGAGACGACGTCGGCGTACTCGGGGTTCTCGGCGATGATGCCGATGGCCTTGGCGGTGTCCATTGCGGAGCCGCCGCCCACGGCGACGATGCAGTCAGCACCTGAGGCCTTGAAGGCCTCGACGCCATCCTTCACGTTCTGGATGGTGGGGTTGGGCTTGATCTCCTTGAAGAGCTCCCAGGCGATGCCCGCCTCGTCGAGCAGGTCGGTCACCTTGGCGGTCACGCCAAACTTCACGAGGTCGGGGTCGGAGGCGACGAAGGCCTTCTTGAAGCCGCGACGCTGGATCTCGCCGGGGACCTCCTTGATGGCGCCACTGCCGTGATAGGAGATGTTGTTCAGGACGAAACGATTAGCCATGATGCTTCCTCTCTCATTGGATAACACGCTGCTCGCCATTATGCACCACAACGGTTAGTGCTATTGCACCATTTACCGATACCCACAATCGCTCACTGAGACGCTAGGGGTAGCCCCCTTTGTTGCGTGCAACAAAGGGGGCTACCCCTAGCGTCTCATCGCTCGTAGCGACTCTTAGAACTCCGCGTTGCCCACGGTGCGCGGGTGCGGAATGACGTCGCGGATGTTGTCCACGCCCGTCAGGTACATGACCAGACGCTCGAAGCCCAGGCCAAAGCCCGCATGGCGGCAGCCGCCGTAACGGCGCAGGTCGCAGTAGAACTTGTATTGCTCCGGGTCCATGCCCAAGGCGCGGATGCGCTCCTCGAGCACGTCCAGGCGCTCCTCGCGCTGGCTTCCGCCAATGATCTCGCCAATGCCGGGAACCAGGCAGTCCATGGCTGCCACGGTCTTGCCGTCATCGTTCAGGCGCATATAGAAGGCCTTGATCTCTGCCGGATAGTCGGTGACGAAGGTCGGGCGCTTGAAATGCTGTTCCGTCAGGAAGCGCTCGTGCTCGGTCTGCAGGTCGCTTCCCCAGTGCACGGGATAGTCAAACTTGGTGCCGGAGGCCTGCGCCTGCTCCAGGATCTCGATGGCCTCGGTGTAGGTAACGCGCGCAAAATCGGAGCTCGCCACGTGCTGGAGGCGCTCCAGGAGCCCCTTGTCCACAAAGCTGTTGAACATGGCCAGCTCGTCCGGGCAGCGCTCCATTACGGCGCGCAGCACGTACTTGAGCATGTCCTCTGCCAGCTCCATGTCGTCCTCGAGGTCGGCAAAGGCAATCTCGGGCTCCATCATCCAGAACTCGGCGGCATGGCGACGCGTGTTGGAGTTCTCGGCACGGAAGGTGGGGCCAAAGGTGTAGATGTCGCCAAACGCCAGCGCGAAGTTCTCGCCCTGGAGCTGGCCCGACACCGTCAGGTTGGTGGCGCTGCCAAAGAAGTCCTGGCTCCAGTCCACGGCACCAGACTCGGTGCGGGGCGGGTTCTCCACGTCGAGCGTGGTCACGCGGAACATCTCGCCCGCACCCTCGGCATCCGAGGCAGTGATGATGGGCGTGTTCACATACACAAAGCCACGGCTCTGGAAGAACTCGTGGATGGCAAAGGCCGCCACGGAGCGCACGCGGAAGACGGCGCGGAACAGGTTGGTGCGCGGGCGCAGATGCTGGATGGTGCGCAGGAACTCGCGCGTGGTGCGCTTCTTCTGCAGGGGGTAGTCAGAGGTGGACGGGCCCTCCACCACGACCTCGCTCGCCTGCAGCTCGAAGGGCTGCGGACGGTCGGGGGTGAGCGCAAGCGTACCGCTTACGATGAGCGCCGCGCCGACGTTTTGGGAAACGACCTCGTCGTAAGAAGCAAGCTGGTCGCGATTGAGCACCACCTGCAGGTCCTTGAAGCAGCTGCCGTCGTTGAGCACGACGAAGCCGAAGTTCTTCATGTCGCGGATGGACTTGACCCATCCGGCAACCGTGACGACCTGGCCGCCCAGGCGCTGCTGGTCGGCGTAGAGCGTAGCGATCTTGATGCGATCCACGAGAGGTGCCTCCTTGTTGGGATTACTAGTGTCAATCGCAACACAATAGCACTCCTTTGGGCCGTCATCCACGGACTCATAGCATCCCTTGCACAAGATTTGCCCCGCACGTGCGCAAACAACGGGCACGTGCGGGGCAAATAGCGCGCGATGGCTGATAGCGGGAGCTCAGGCGCCAAGCGCCGCCAGCACCTCAGACTCGGGCCTGGTGGCAAAGTACGACGTTGGGTAGCCCTCGGCAAGCGAATGGCCCATATAGACATCGGTACCGTGATGGTAGATCTCGCCGATGCAGTAGATGGGGCTTCCCATCGGCACGACGTCCTCGACCAGGCGGTACCCACGGAAGACGTTTTGAGGGGTAGAAGAAGAGACGGTCGTGGTCGTCGTGGTGCTGTGTGCCATGGAGTCAAGGACGGAGCTGAGCACCATGCCGGTGATCATCTCGCTCATGACGTCCCCCATGCCGGTGCGGCGGTACGTGTGCACCTGATAGGGCTGGCTCGTGTGAGGCCTGGGCCTTGGGACGCTGCTGTAGCCGCCATACACATGCCCATTGCCGAGGAAGGATCCAAGCCCTGCGGGCACGTTGACGTTCACGCTCACGACGCCGCGGTCATTGGAGCGGCCCTTGCCGCTTCCCGGGCCGGCTGAGCCAGGCGCCTGGGCGTGCGCCTTGGCAGCCTTGCGCTCGCTTGCGGAGCTTCCCGGCATCATTGCCCCGCCAGCCTTGGCAAACTTGTCAAGGCCCGAGGAAAGGCCACCCTTTCCGCTCGCAAACATGACGTTGGCCGGAGCTGTCGGGGGCGCGCCGGCTCCTGCGACGGCAAGTGCAAGGGCAGGCTGGGTCAGAGGCTTGAGCCCCGCGACCACGGCATCGCGCGCACGACCAAAGCCGTGCACGATTCCCGAGGCAATCTCTCCCACGATGTAGGAGCTGCCATACGTTGACGTCTGCGCAGACGCGGTGCTCGACGTAGAGCCGTCAACCGCCTTGGCAAAGTCGGAGTTTGGCCCCTCGATGTGGTTTGTCGAGTTGACGAGCATGATGTTGTCACCAAAGGAGTTGATGTCAACATAGATGGGCGTGTCGCAGGAGTTGTCCTTGAAATAGAACGGATC
>JAFUBJ010000023.1 GCA_017460265.1 Atopobiaceae bacterium
GGTGAAAATAGGCGTGCTTGCGTCCGCCGTGGGCAAATACTCCATCTGCCATCTTTCGTGCGCGAGAATCGCCTTACAGTCGGCCTCGGTTATGCCGATGTTGCGCACGCGGTGCCCTTTGGTGTCGTTCTGCCTCGTGCGGCTGTTGTCGGGCATCGTGCCGTTAACGCTGATGGTCCGCTGTAGCGTGCGCACGTCCTTTCGCCTGAGTGCGCAAAGCTCGCCAACCCGCATGCCCGTCTTGAGTGCCAGTTGCATGCAAAGCGCCGCGTTCCTGCGCGTGCGGCCCGTCTCGTCGGTCGGATCGGCGGCGATCTCGCGCTCGAGCCACCCCTTCACGGCCTGAAATGCGGTCTCGTCCAACGGTTCCGCCTCGGGCGTGTCGATGCGTATGCGCATGGAGTCCTTCACAGGGTTTCGCGCTATCAGCTCCATGGCTACGAAGTAGTTAAAGGCACCTTGTAAGAACTGCTGAAAGCATCGGACGGTTGAGCGTGCCAAGGGCTTGCCGCCGCGCGGCCCGTCCTGTATGAGTCCCCTCGTGAGCGTGTCGATGGTCGATGCGCTTACCTCGGATAGTGGCAAGTCGGCCACGGGTGCCACGTAGCGCCTTGCATAGGAGCGGTATTTCCTCAGCGTGCTTGCCTGTAGGCTCCGCGTCGCCTCGGCATTGTCCAGATACAGGTACAGTTGGGCTTGCAGCCCCCTAGCGCCGCTCTCCAAGGCGTCCGTGCAATGCGCCACGAACTCACGAGCCGCAATCGTCGCCTCGGCGTCGCTCATGCCGGGAAACTCCTTGTAAGGCCGTATCGGCTTGCCTGTTATGGGCGACTTGCCGAGGTACGGCCTTACGTAAGGAGTCCCATCGGGCGCGTGCAGGAGCTTTATGCCGCTCATTGGGTGGCCTTTGGTGATGCGTAGCTGCAAAAGTGCCTGCCGCCAAGCCCGCTCTTGTGCCAGAGCTTGCAATAGCTGCTACCCTCTTGCAGGTAGTCGCAACCCTCGCACCTGATCAGGCGCTCGTGCACGTGTTCTGCGGTCCCGTAGGGCAACACGAGCCGCCTGCCGTCGAGGGTGAGCGGCATCAGCTCGCAATCGACCACGTACTCAACAGGCATACTCGAACAGCCTCCTTTGGATGCCCGCGAGGTTGCAGGCCTGCAAGATCGCATCCCTGAGGGTGCCGTCACGATAGCCACATTCCATGGCTATGAGCGTTTCGCTCTGGTCGCGGCCAATGAACCACACTTCGCGGCGATGAAGGTTGCCGCCCCAAACCTCGACGGTGCCGTTTAGCCCACTCAGCTTTGCCACGAGCACATCGTCAAAGTATCTCGATCCGCGCCGCATGATGCGCCACCTGCCAAGCTCGGCAAAGTGCGCCATAAGGCTCTCGAAGTCCTCCATGCTCTCTCTCACAGCTCCAACCTCCCTTGCCTACGCTCACGCCGCGTGTCAAAGAGCTTCACGGCATCTTCCTCGGTCTTTGCAAGGCTCGGCCCCGTGCCTGCTCAATCCTTGCAGCGAACGAACCACGTTCCTTTCTTTTACCAGCGTGCCGTCTCAAGGTTGTCCCCGCCGCAATACGGGCACGAGAGCCTAGGCTTTAGCATTTGAGAGCACCACCACCCCGAAAATCCGCTTGCCGCACTCTGGGCAACGCTTGACAATCCGATTTGCGTAGCTCTTATCCTCGTAGTAGAAGAAATGATCCGCCTCGAAGTCGCAATAGGAGCACGCAAGCGTTGGCATGCCAGCAACGATGCAATCCGTCGTGCGCAAGAGCACCTCGTCACTAGGCATGCTCATCACCCGGCCTTTGGTGGAGCCAACCGAGCAGCGTGTCGCTATGGATCAGGGCATAGGGCGATTCGTCGTGCAGCGTGTCGGTGAAGTCGCTGTGATAGGTAATGCCCTCGCTGTCCCTGCCATCCTTTAGAAGGTTCTCCATGTAGTCCACGACACACGAGATAGCCCATGCCGCCTTTTCGGGCGTGCCGAGCCACCTGTCGTAGTTGGTTTCCGCGATATCCTCGCGTACGTACACCTTCCCGCCGCGAAAGCGGATGCGCTCTACATCGTCGCCAACGTTCTCGTAGTATTGCAGCGTCGCAGACGGCTTCACGCCCATGGGTAGGCGGCCACGCGCAACGTTGTCGCTCGTCACCTTGATTGCCGCATCGTCCATGTCAAGCCCGTAGCGCATGGCAAGGTTCACGCACGCCTGTATACAGTCGAAGACCTCCTTTGCGAACATCACCTTGAAGGGGTTTTGCCCGGTAATGTCTGTGCAATTGAACGTTCCCCTTGCCTCGGCATACATCTGCCACGAGCCATACGCCTCGGCTGCTTCCTCTAGCACCTTCCCTGCGCCCTCCTTGTCGGTCCCGATGATGAACACGGGCACCTGTAGGGTTACGAGCTGCTGTTGGTAGCTCATGCGGCCCCCTTCTCGCGCTTCTCCCAATAGTTGCAATCGACCTGCTCGGGCCTGTCGGTCGGTTCCGCATAGAACACGCGCCCGTCTGTGCCCTGATCGTCGCGCTCAACGCAACAGACGCCCAAAAGCTCGTCAAGGCCGTTTTGCGTGTGCACGCACTCTGCGTAGTGCGAACAATCGCCGCAAACACGCTTCTTCATTGCTACTCCCTCGGCCATAGCAACCACGTTGCCACGGCACACACTGTGAAAACGGTTAGTAAGATCACGACAAACGCCCACATGGCTAGCCGTCAACTCTGCAAATGTGGTGGTTACTCCTACGCGCGTTGGGATGCTCCTTCATGAACTCACGCGCCTTGTTCCTTACCTCGTCCATCGAATCGCCAACGAACACGTAGTTGATGTTGCATTCGGCTGTGAGCGTGGCTATCGGCTCGTCCCCGAAGTGGTCAACGTCAAGTGCGGATTCGTAAAGAATGCATGCGTACATCGCCCTACAACCTTTCCGCCACCATGCGGCCATGCTTTGACTTGCACGCCTCGGCACGCCTGTGGGCAGCCGGGCTTGACCACCACTTGACCGTTTCGGGCTTGACGTTGAAGCGCTCGGCAAGCTCAGAGACGGTGCCCACGGCTAGGCACTGGTCGCCGCGCCACACGGCATACATTTCGCGCATCTTCGCCCCTTAGAACGGAATGTCCTCGTCGTACACTTCTGCCGGCGGGTCGGGCACCTGAGTTGGTGCCGCCGCCACGGGTAACTGCTCGCCCGATGCGTACTCTTGCGGGTCGCGTGCGGGCGGTGGCCCCAAGGTGTCGATCTCGCGCACGTACACCTCGATTCGGCTCCTTTTGTAGCCGCTAACCGGGTCGCTCCACGAGTCGTAATGAAGGTTGCCAGCGATCGCCACGCGCTGCCCCTTGTGCAGGTAGCGTTGCATGGTCTCGCCGTACTTGCCCCAAATGACGCAATCAAAGAAGTTGACGTGCTCGCGCTGTGCCTGCTTTTCGTTGACGGCAAGCCCGAACTTGAGCATGGTCTTGCCGCCCTTCGTGATCGAAAGCTCGGGTTCCCGCGTGAGGTTGCCCGTTGCGAAAACCGGTTTACGTTTGCCATCTCAAATCACCCCGTTTTGGTCTTGTCTTGCCCGTCTGTGCCGCGCCGTTGTCTCTGCCGATCTCTGTTCCGTGGCGGCATCTATCCAGAAGTGGAGCACCCCTATAGCAGCCTGGGCCTGATCTGCCGTGAGATGGCCTTTCTGCGCGTGCGTGTAGTGGTGCTTTGCCAGCGTCTTAGAGCTGACGAGCGCATGCGCTACCTGCGTGTTGGTGACGTGCTTCATCTGGGCATAGGTGCCAATCAACCTGCTGATACACTCAAGCTGCTCGTCGGTGGCGTCCATCAGCTACCCCCCCCGCCTGACGATTGCCCCCGATTCGGCACGCTGTCTGACGTGGTGGAGTAGTTGCCCACATCGGGCGTTTCGTCGCCGAATTCGGGCTTAGAACGCGCCATTTCGATTGCCAGTGCCAGCGGTACGAAGTTGGAGCGAATCTCGGTGCGTGCCTGCGCGATCAGCTGCCAAAGCAGCGCGGTATCATCCGCGCCGATTAGGCCCTCATCGACCGATGCGGCCCACATGGCTATCTGCCGTAGCGGGTCAGGCGTGGCGGCTAGGTTGTCGGCAAGGGTCAAGGGTTTGGGGGCTGCGAGGTTTTCAACATTCCCCCCTGCATCCCCTTTAGTCTTATTTAATTTCATTTAATCTCATCTCATATTATTGCGTATGCGCCTAGCGCTATCGCACCCGCGTACGCTATGCGGCTACGCTGTGCGCAACGCCTAGCGCCAGCGCACCCGCAACCGCATAGCGCTAGCCTTGCTTTGCTTTGGCGCGGTTCGTCTTCCATGCCCCA
>JAFUBJ010000259.1 GCA_017460265.1 Atopobiaceae bacterium
CCACGGCTTCATCTACCAGGACCGCGACCTGGAGCCCAAGGACTTCGCGGACGTCGACGGCCTGCAGCTCCTCAAGGGCGCGGAGGGGGTCGACTCCGAGCGCACGAGGAGGTTCGTGGTCTCGGACGTGCTCCCCAAGAGCCCGCTGCTTGTTGAGTACACATCGTCCGAGCTTTCCCTCGCTGGGGGGCACCTCGTCGGCGTCCCTCGCGGGGCCATGCGCCTGCGCCTCTCCGGCAGCGGTGCGCGCTTCGTGCACGGCGGCGTCTCACCGCAGGAGTGCGTCGTGCCGGTGGTTGTTGTCGAGCAGGCGAAGGCCAAGGCTGCGGCACACCAGTCCGGGGTGTCGGCCTTCCCCGTGGGACGCCCGATCATAACCGGCCCGAGCGTCACGCTCGACGTCTATCAGGAGGAGCCGGTGGGCGACCTCGTGGTCCCCACGACGGTCAAGGTCGGCGCCTACGCGAAGGACGGCAGACTGCTCAGCCCATCGGAGGTCACGCTCGAGCTCTCGAGCGCATCGCCGAGCTCCGACGACCGCAAGGTGCGCGTGAGGGTTGACCTCACCGACGACGTGGACACGGTGGGGGTTGCGGTCCTGCGAGTCTCGAGACAGGTCGGCGCGTCGAACGCCTTCAAGCCGGAATGGGAGCGGGACTACCAGGTCAACCGGGCCTTCGGCATGGACTTCTGACAAGAAGGGAACCAGGCATGGACTCCAATAGAATCAGAAACCTGGCAACAGGCGCACGCGAGGCCCTGCGCAACGAGGTATCGGCGCGCCTAGATGTCCTGCTTGTCGAGGGGAGCCGCGAGAGGCTCGAGGACCCCGCCCAGGTCAGGGCCATCGAGGAGGACATCGCAGCACATGGCCGCGACGAGGTCGTGGACCGCACCGCCTACACGTGGTTCAACCGACTGTGCGCCCTGCGCTTCATGGATGCTAACGGCTACACTCCCACGCCTGCCGTTACGCCCCGTTTTGGATCGACGCAGCCAGCACTCCTCGCGGACGCTGCGCAAGGCGTGTTCGACCCCGAGTACGGCGTGCCGAAGGACGTTCGGCAGAGGGTGGCGGGGCTCCTGTCCGGATCGATAGCGTCGTCCAACGCCGCGGAGGACGCCTACACTCTCCTGCTTGGCGCCGTCTGCGCAAGCTACGCGGAGCCAATGGGCTACCTCTTTGCAGAGGACGTGGCATCGTCCCTGCTCATGCCCCAAGGACTACTTGCGCAGGGGTCGATTCTCTCGCGCATCGTCGAGGAGATGGATGAGGATGCATGCTCCGACGTCGAGGTGCTGGGCTGGCTCTACCAGTTCTACATCGCGGAGCGCAAGGACGAATACTTCGCCAGCAAGAAGAAGGCGACGGCCGCGGACATCCCCGCCGCCACGCAGCTATTCACTCCCAAGTGGATCGTCGCGTTCCTCACGGAGAACTCTCTCGGTCGCCTCTGGATGCTGAACAACCCAGAGAGCGAGCTTGCTTCGTCCATGGAGTACTTTGTTGCGCCTGAGGAAGAAGAACCCCACGCTGAGATTGTATCGGCCGACGAGATTCGCGTCCTCGATCCCGCCTGCGGCTCTGGCCACATACTGGTCTACGCCTTCGACCTGCTCTTCCGGATGTACGAGGAGGAGGGCTGGCCGACTGAGGAGATCCCCCAGATGATCCTCGAGAACAACCTATTCGGCCTCGAGATCGACCGGCGCGCGGCGGAGATCGCCTCCTTCGCGCTTGAGATGAAGGCGAGGGGGCGCGACCCTCGCTGGTTCGAGAAGGACGAGGATTCTCAGGTTACAGTCCTCGAGCCGGTCGTGCTGCTCCCCCATGAGCTCGAGCTCGTTCCGCAGCTCGCCGAGAGACGGGGGCTCCTCGAGGCGAGG
>JAFUBJ010000260.1 GCA_017460265.1 Atopobiaceae bacterium
GAACTGGAGCATCGGCTCTCGGCTCTCCGGCACTGGTCGAGGCCGCGCGGCGGCCTAGTGGGGGTGAATTCGCGCAAGCGAAGAGGGGGCCGCAGGCCCCCTACCTCAAGTCACACTGGGGCGCACGGGGGCCGTGGTGCTTCGCGTACCGAGTGGGCATGGACGCACCCCCCCCCGCACCACCTAGCATGAAATCTGTTTTGGGGATTCGAGACGATGCGGGCCTTTGCCTTTTCGTGGTTAGGCGGCGGCAACTTGAACAACGGCGCTAATGGCGGGCTTTGGTACGTGAACGCTAACAACGCCCTCACCAACACGAACTGGAACATCGGCTCTCGGCAATCTGGTTGGCACTCTCTCTCCATCACGTCTCGTCTACCGCGCACCCGTCTGAGGGCGACGCGGCATGCCTGCTTAACAAGCGAAATGGCCTAAAGACCACCGGGCTAGTAGCCACAAGACGCGACCGCTCGGCAGGCAACCAGAGAGGGGTAAGGTCTTGAAGTCGTATTGCAAAGGGCTTGTCATGGACCGCGAGCACGTAGCCAAGGCCTACGACCTTTGGCTCAAGGCGGCTGCTGGTCACAAGAACGAATGGAGGGTGAAGAAAGAGTTTGGCAGCGCGGACGCACTCATAGACGAGATTGCACGCGAGATCGAGGAAAGAAGCCTTACCCTCAGGCCGATACGGCGCTACCGCCACCACGAGCCGACGAACGGCAAGGACCGCATCATAGGCGTGGAAAGCGTCAAACAGCAGGTGTTGGACTATGCCATCGTGCTTGCCATGCAGCCATTGCTCGACTCAAAGCTCGGGTTCTATCAGGTTGCGGGCGTGGCTGGCAAGGGGCAAGGCGCATTCAGACGCGCGATGCGAAAATGGGTGCATGAGGGCGGTTACCATGTGAAGCTGGACGTTCGGCAGTGCTACCCGTCCATATCGCACAAGGTGGTTCGGCGCATAGTGCGCAAGTACGTACGCAGCACCGACGTGCTCTATTGCGTTGATGCCGTGCTCGACACCTACGACATGGGCGGGTTGGAGATTGGGAGCTACTTTAGCCTACAGATGGCAAACCTCGTGCTTTCGTTCGCCTACCACCATATAGAGGGCCTGCACAAGGTGCGCAGGGGCAAGAGCGTTGCGCTTGTGAGCCATCAGCTTTGGCACATGGACGATGTGCTTCTTATCGCTCCCGACAAGCGAAACCTAAAGATGGCCGTACGTTCGGTGGTTCACTACCTGCATGACGAGTTCGGTCTGACCGTGAAGCCATGGAAGGTTGCCAAGACCTCGAATGCCGAGCCGTTGGACATGGGCGGATTCGTGGTGCGTGAGGGTAGGTGCACGCTGAGGGCACCTATTTTTCTGCGTGGCACACGCGCATTCAACCGATTTGAGCGGCACCGCACGCTCAGGCGTGCGCAGCGGGTTTGCAGCTATTGGGGATGGCTCGTCAACACCGACTCGGACAACCTCATCATCTCTCGCAGGTACAACAGGCTATTCAGACACGCGCGGCGAATTGTGAGCCGCGCAGGAAAGGCGGAACAATGGAAACAACCCAAAGCGCAACCGAGCTAGTGCCGGTTGTCGTGGAGTATGCCGCATCGGGTGTGTCAGACGTGTGGCTCAACCGCAACATCACGGAGCTTGAGCTTACCAACGATGATGGCAGCACCCAGCCCGTATGGTTTGCGGAGCAGACGCACGGCACCATCGCGGGCACGCCCAGCGCCGAGGATATCGAGGCCGATTTCGGTACGTGGTGGGCGACCTTCGAGGGAACAACGGAAATCAGCACCGAAGAGCTTGCGGACGCGCTTGCCGAGCTTTCGGAGATTGACAGCGACAATGCGACCATGCTTACGGAGACCATGGACGCGCTTGCCGAGCTTTCGGAGATCGTCTCGTGTTTGGTGGGAGGTGAACAGTAATGGCTAAGTTCTGGTATCGCCGCATCGGCGGGGACGTGGCACGCATTGACGAGGTGCCCGACCTTTGGCGCGAGCAGGTGAGGGCGATGTGCAACGCGCGGCACTTGAGCATCTAGCGCGATCTGACATACAAGCACAATTGCGGGGGCATGCCAAGAGGCGTGCCCCCCCTTCCATTAAGGAGGCTGGCAATGCCATTCCCGGACAATCTGATAGCCGCATTCGCTGCACTCAACGCAACATGGTTCATTCTCGCGTTTGCGGCAATCTGCTTCGACCTGCTTACAGGCTTCATCATCAAGGGCGTTATCCCGCACAACGTACAGTCAAGCATCATGCGCGAGGGGCTGGTTCACAAGTCGTGGGAGGTTGCGATCATCCTTTGCGCTGCAATGATCGACATTGCCATCAGTGCTGGCATGGGCATCGACATGCAGCCCATGAGCGCTGTAACGTGCGCGTTCATATTCGTGATGGAATCGGCGTCTGTCTGCGAGAACGCGCTCGAGGGCAATCCTGAACTAGCGAGCGCACCGGTTATCAAATACGTGAGCAAGGCCAAGCAGGAGGCCGCGTCAGAGCTTGACGATACGAACGATCTTGGGCGGCACCTGAGGGGGTAACCATGGGCGGAAGTATCAAGGTCTTCTGTGAAGCGATGCGAAAGGCCTGCGAGGACTGGAGCCTAGGCTACGACCAATCGAACCGCTGGGCAATCTACGATGGCGGGGAATGCGATTGCTCTAGCCTAGTTATCTGGGCACTAAAGCAGGCGGGATTCGACACAGGTTCGGCATCCTACACGGGCGACATGAGCGCAAACCTTACGGCTCGTGGGTGGAAGCGGCTACCGTTCTCCATCTCATCTGTGAGGGCGGGTGACATCCTTCTTAACGACACCTACCACACGTGCGCGGTTATAAGCGGTAGCGGCATAGCGGCGCGTATCGCCCAGGCATCCATAGACGAGCTCGGGCGTGCCACGGGCGGCACTGCTGGTGACCAGACGGGCGGCGAGACCAACACGCGTCAGGTGTATACCTACAGCCGTGGGTGGAACTGCATCTTGAGATGGAGCGGCACGAGCGACGATGAAGCCGTTTCCAACGGCGGCACTCTTGAGGTAGACGGCAGCATAGGGCCGCTTACCGTATCAGAATGGCAGCGACAATGCGGCACCATCGTTGATGGCGTGGTGAGCGGGCAGATCACGGATAGCAAGCCTTTTTTTGCGAGCCTTGTCAGCGTCACGTATGATGGCGGCGGATCAAGCCTGATGAAGGCCGTCCAGAGGAAGCTCGGCGTTTCGCCACAGACCGGCATCATTGGGCGTGGGACTGTCTGCATGCTGCAAGGTTGGCTTGTGCTTCATGGCTACGACGTTGGCGGCGACATTGCAGGCTATCTCGGCAGTGCCACCGCAAGGGCCTTGCAACAGTCGCTCAACGATGGGAAGTGGTCCTAGTGTCCTATCGGTACGA
>JAFUBJ010000261.1 GCA_017460265.1 Atopobiaceae bacterium
CGTTGCGCGCCCGCAGAAGCGTATTGGACGCCCACGTGAAGGTTGCCGCAAAGAGATAGCTAGGGATGGTCGGCCAATTTGTACCACTTTTTTGACGTTTTGGATACGATGCAGTTTGATTGCGATTTTATGCAAAATGGACACGCAGAAAACCGCAGGTAGACGATGTGTGCCAATTCGCCATCATGACGATAGAGGGCTTAGTTGAGCATTCGTCGGATTTGGCGTAACCAAAACCTGAAAAAAGTGGTAGTAATCGCAAACTGCCGTCTTGCGAATGGGGAGCTGAAGGCCAAATTGTGCATACGCCGGATGGCAGGCTCCACGAATCCAGGGCTTCCGCTGGAGATTAAAGTCTTTGCACCCTCAGCAGGGGTGAGCGGGATGCAACTTCAGATAGTAATTAAGGAGGGCCGCACATTTGGGCGGTCCTTACGTTGTAAAAGGTGAAGGAGGTGATGAGATTGCCGCGAAGCGACCAGACACGCCTGAGTCCGGACCAGGCGCGACGCATTGCCGAGGAGTGCTACGGCGAGGTGTTGGCGTATTGCAGACGCCACGCACTCGCAGGACATGAGCCAGCCGATCTTGCGCAAGAGGTGTTCCTGCGCTTTGTTCGCGCACAAGGGTATCGCGATCGTGGCAAGCCCATTGCCTACCTGATGCGCATAGCGAGGAGCGTGTGCGTGGACGCAAGCCGTGAGCGGCAGTTAGAGACCGTGTCGCTGGACTTCGACGTGCCCGCCACTGATGCGGAGGACGAGCGCGGCAAGGGAATCGGTGATGCGGTGGCACAGCTTCCTGGCGAGTTGCGCGAGGCAATTGAGCTGCGCTATGGCTCGGGCCTTAAGGTGAACGAGGTGGCTCGCGTGCTCGGCATCAGCCGGTTTGCGGTTCGTAGACGCATAAACAGGGCACTTGAGCTGCTCAAAAACAAGCTGGAGGAGGATGACCTGGATGGATAGGGTAACGCGCGCTCGCATTGAGGGAGAGCTTGCTCAGTGCTTTGCCGGGCAACGCGAGGCGCCGTCTTCGAAAGTGGTGGATGACCTGGTATTTTCCATGCTTGTGGAGGACGCCCGCATGGCCCATACATCGCGGTATGGCGTGGGGCTTGCTGCATTTACTGCAGCACAGGTGCGCTTTATCCCCATCTGGACATGGGTGACGCAGGCTGCTCTTGTCGCGGTCATGTACCTCGTGGCCACAGCCTCGGCGGGGACTGAGGCAACGAGAATGACAGTGGGCATCCTCTCCGCCATGACGGTGCTGGTAGGCGTACCCACCGTTCATGCCAGCAAGCGGTATGGCGTAGCAGAGCTGGAGTACTCCTGTCTGCATAACACTGCAAGTGTGCTGATGGCGCGGCTCATCGTGCTAGGCTGCTCTTCGGCTCTGGTGGGTGCCTGCATGGTGGGGCTGGCCGTGTCGTCGCTTGATCTTGGCGTGTTTGAGGTGTCTCTTTGGGCGTGCCTGCCGTTCTTCTGCTCGTGCGCAAGTGCGCTGGCCGTGCTTCGCAAGGCACCGCCAAATGCCGCCGCGCTTCTGGCAGTTGTCGTCGTGGCGGCATGCTGCTCGGCGCTTCTTCTGGTGGATGTCGCGTTTTTGCAGCTATACGATGCGGCATCGGTGGCCGTTTGGGCCACCGCGGCAGCCTTGGCGCTTGCGTGGCTTGTGCATGAGGTCACCTTGGCACTTCGCTCGGCAGCGGCCGGGCTCGACGCGTTCTCTCCACAGATGGCAAAGACCTATCACTAGACAAGGACAGGGCAATGGAACTCACCTTTGACAGACTGACCAAGCAGTTTGGGGCGCACATCGCCGTGGACCGCGTTTCGGCCACGCTCACGCCAGGCGTGACGGGGCTTCTGGGCGCAAACGGCGCGGGCAAGACCACGCTCATGCGCATGGCCTGCGACGTGCTTCGTCCCACGAGCGGGCAGGTGCTGCTCGACAGCCGCGATGCCTACCAGCTTGGCGATGAGTACCGTGCGCTTCTGGGCTATCTGCCTCAGGACTTCGGTGCGTATCCTGACTTCAAGGTGCTCGACTTCATGCGCTACATGGCGACGCTCAAGGGTTTCAACACCCGCGATGGGCGTGCCCGCAGCCTCCAGCTTCTTGAGGAGGTGGGCCTTGCCGACGACGCACGCCGCAGGGTGAAGACCTTGTCAGGAGGCATGCGGCAGCGCCTGGGCATCGCACAGGCCATGCTCAACGACCCGGCGATCCTCGTGTTGGACGAGCCGACGGCGGGGCTTGACCCCAAGGAGCGCGTGCACTTCCGCAACCTCATCGCGAACTTTGCGCAGGAGAAGATCGTGATTCTCTCCACGCACATCGTCTCTGACGTGGAGTTTATTGCCAATCGAATCCTGGTGATGCGGCAGGGCGCGTTTGTGCTGGACGGTGCGCCTGAGGAGGTCGTGACCCAGGCCGCCGGCAAGGTATGGGAGTGCCACGTGGATGCCGGGCAGGCCGAGGTGATGTCTTCGAGCATGGTGGTCGCCAACGTGCGCTACTCTGCGGACGGCCATGCGGTGGTGCGCGTGGTTGCGGACGACGCGCCCACTGCAGAGGCGGTACCTGTCGACCCCACCGTGGAGGACCTGTACCTGTCCGTGTTTCGCGATGAGGCGAGGAGGTAGGTACC
>JAFUBJ010000262.1 GCA_017460265.1 Atopobiaceae bacterium
GGACCAGATGTACACTTCTGCGGCGCGATGAAAGGCCCATAAGGCGATAGAAGCGTCCCCTCCCGTCACAGACCCGCGTACAATCGTGAGAAGGACGAGCCGTCCGGGGAGGCGGCCGACTCTTGCTGAGACGTCGGCGCGGGAACGGGCACCTGTTCCCATTTGCAACAACCTTTACCTTCCTCTCTTCTTAGTCAATGTTATACAATAACCTTGACTAGCAAGAGAGGAAGGTAAAGGTTATGGGCTCCCTGCACAAGGCGTTATGGGTCTCAAGCGGCGCAGGTACATCACGCAGGCAGCGCGCCAGCGGCGTGTACTACTGGTATCTCCCCGACCGCCTCATGGACCTTCAGCTCCAGCTGGACATGGACGTCGTAGCTGACGTCGCACGTGCCGAGCAGGTACTAGCGTCGCACGCGTCGTCACCACTCTCTGGCACCGAGGGCATCGCCCGTCTCCTCATGAGGTCAGAATCAGTCGCCTCCTCGCATATTGAGGGCCTGTCCATCGGCGCAAGGAGGCTCATGCGTGCGGAACTCCAGCTCCTGGAGCCGGATAACGTGCGCTATGACCGCAACGCCGCTGTAGTCCTGGGAAACATCCGCGCGATGGAGCGCGCACGAGAGCTTGCCGTCACAGCGCCGGAGGTCACCGTACGAATGCTCCAAGCAATACACGCTGACCTCTGCAAAGGGACCTCCACCGAACAATGGGGCGGCGTCATTCGCACGATGCAGAACTGGGTTGGTGGAAGCGGCTCAAATCCGCTCTCGGCAGACTACGTGCCTCCCGCGCCAGAAGAGGTACCCGCTCTCCTTGATGACCTTGTGGCCTATATGAATCGCAACGACGTGTCCCCCGTCGTCCAAGCGGCACTCTGCCACGCGCAGTTTGAGTCCATCCACCCGTTTGTGGATGGCAACGGCAGGGTTGGCAGGGCACTCATACAGGTCTGCCTCTGCAGGCGCGGTGTGTCACCAGATGCGCCTCCGCCCATCTCGCTCGCCCTTGCAACCATGCGTCAGGACTACTTCGAAGCGCTCGCCCAAATGCAGCGCCACACGGATGACACGTCGCGCCACAAGGCGATAAACGATTGGGTGTCCTGCTTTTGCGGTGCGGTGGTTGACGCATGCGCAGATATGGAGCGCATCGCGCGGGAGATGTCCGTCATGCGGGCGACGTGGGAAAAGACTCTGGGCCGCGTGCGCGCAGGCTCTGCCGTCGAACTCATACTCGATGAGCTGCCGGCAACGCCTATCTTTTCGGTGGAAACGATGGTGCGCTCGACGGGAAGGTCGAAGCAGGCCATCAACCTTGCCACGACCCGGTTGCTGGAGGCAGGGATCATACGACAGACGAGCCAAGGGAAACGCTCGAGGGTCTTTGAAGCGCCGAGCGTACTGGAGGAGTTCAGCATGGTTGAGCGACGTCTAGCAAGTCCAAGCCGGGACACAAACATCGATCCGCCCGCAAGAAGGGTGCCGGACCGGCCGGCGGACTGAACTGAGGGCATGTCTGTTCGCTTGGGCATCGGGCGAGAAGTGTACATTTGCTCGCGGTTATTCGGGCTCTTCCAGGAAAGGCCGAAAAAGCTGGACCAGATGTACACTTCTGCGGCGCGATGAAAGGCCCACGTGCCAGCAACCGTCCCTTGCCCGCGTATACATCGCCCGTAGTAGCTTCTCGTCGCGGGAAACGCAGTACGAATCTTGTAGATGCCCTTCACCTCGTCGAGCACTACAACGTTATATTGGTGCTCTCCCTCCATGACCGAGAGCACGCGCCTTACACCCGTCTTCTTTCCGCGCCTGTGACTCATGCGGTATACGCGGGATTTCAGCTCGCCCTTGATGACCTTCGCAATGAGCGGCAACCTTACTTCGGACAACTCTTGCCACGGCCCCAAGCCTCCGTCCCGGGCGTCCCTGCTTTCAGACAGAGTTGCGGGACATCATGAGACAATCCGTGTAGGATTGCGTATTAGTTGCTGTCGTACACCAGCTGAGAGGAGCTGCAATGGAATTCAAGGACCTGACGGATGCGCAGAAGGCCAAGGCAATGGTTTGCAAGACCCCTGACGAGATTCTTGAGTTCGCCAAGAACGAGGGCATCGAGCTTGCCGAGGAGCAGCTCGAGCAGATCTCGGGCGGTGACTGGACCTCGGGTAATCCGGTCATCTACTGCGACGAATGCCATAAAACTGTCGAGGTGACGGAAGAGGACAAAGCGCGTCATCGCATTGTTTGCCCGTATTGCGGCACCTTTTACGCGCTTTAGCCAGGACACCTAACCCGCACATCAGCATCCAATACTACGGACGTCCCATTCTGGGTGGCACCCCCTAGTTTGGGACGTTTTTTGTACCTCAGGCGTCTCATTCCGGGTCCCAAACTGTCCGAAGTGTCCCCAGTGGGGACGGTTTGGACATCTGGGCAGCCATTCATGTCCGAAGTGTCCCCGGCGGGGACAGTTTGGTCACCCAAGGCTCCGATACTGTCCGAAGTGTCCCCCGACGGGGACGATTGGTCACAAAGAAATGAGACAAAACCCTTGTCACGCGGGTACCACTAAAAGAGACCGAGCCCAAGGCGCATTGACAGGAACCGCCATGAGTGAGAACGAGAAGGACACATTCGAGGGTGCCGAACCCGCCGAGATGGCAGACGTCCAGGACGAGAGCCTCGAGGAGATCGCCGGTGGGTACATCCACCACAACTACGAAGGAAGCGGCAAACAGACGTGGGAGGTCATCGACGACATGACCGGCGACGTCATATGCACGTTTCGCAGCAAGCGCGATGCGATGGCTGCCGCGCGTGACTATTGCCTCAGCAAGGACGAGATCCGCTGGTGCGAAGTCCAAAAGCTCAGGGAGAGCAAGTAGCAGTGATACGAAAGGGTCCCACCCTTTCGTATCAGTCAACCGTTATCGTCCCATCAAAGTGCATGTCGTTGTCTATCATGTTGCTGTTCTTGAGGTCATCTTCACCGGTCACCGTCACGCTTATCGGCCCATGCTCGTACTGCGCGCTTTGAATCTCGGGCGCCTCGATGATGTACAGCGACCAACTGATGCCACCAAACACCAGCACAATCACAAACAGCAGGTTCATGTAGTCGGACGGCATGCGCGCAATCCACCGCTCCAGCGCGGGGTACACGAACCAGGTGATGATGGACGCCGCCATGCCAAAGGCCAGCGCGTTCGCTTACGTAGACGGCAGCTACTCCCTGCTTACGGCCAAGCAGTCAAGCCACAGCCGTCGCGAACTCCCGCGCCAGGCCCGTATAATGCTGCC
>JAFUBJ010000263.1 GCA_017460265.1 Atopobiaceae bacterium
AATACAGCTCCTGCCCTAATCCGCTATGGGTACAGTCCGGGTTTCTCCTCATTTCCAGCACGGGCTCGCCCGGGTCGTGGCCGAGGTATTTCACGCTCTGATACGCCTTGGTCTGCGTCTCGAACGCAGGGTTCTCGAAGGCCGCGGTGTAGGTGATCTCGCCATACTCCGTACAGGTGGGCTCCTTGGTCAGCCTTGAGGTGACGTCGGCGGTCTCGGTCTCCTTGTGCGCGGGATTGATCTTGCAGACCCGCGTGGCGACCACCCTGACGACACCCCTCCAGTCGTAGGTGGGCTCACCCCAGTCGTGGCCCGTCACGGTGATTTCCACCGTACCGGTCGCGATCTCGTAGTTCTTGGTGTCGTCTGGCGCAAAGGTCCAGTGACAGATGTTGGTGCCGTACACAAGCTCGGTCTGGTCGAGCGTCAGCGTGCCGTCGGGACCGCCTTCCTTCTGCAGCTTCACGACCGATGCGTCCAGGTCGTCGGCAACCTGACTTGCCGGCACCGTGAGGTCTGGCACCGCCCTAGCAATAGTCACCTCGATCGGACCCGAAACCGGGATGTTGTCGTGGCTCGCGTCGCCCTTCACCCGGTAGTACACCTGGTAGGTGCCCGCGTCCTTGGCGGTCGCCGTCTGGCCGAACGGCCCTTCCTCCGACAGCGCAAACGAGATCGTCCCGCCATCGACCTGATGGCTCACCAGCTCCTGTTCGGAGCCGTTGTAGACCAGTCCCTCCCGGGCAGCCACTGTGGCGATTGCGGGCTTATCGGTATGCGCGATAAGTACGTACGCCCCTGTGAGCGACCCGTCCTCGGGATCCTTGACGTAGAGGCCCTCTTCCAAGGTGACTGAGAGGTCGTTGTCCGTGCGGAGCGCGCGCTCGCCTGCGGAAACCTCGACCATCGAGACGTCCTGCGCAACCGTGACGGAACCGCCTGACACGGGAACGCACACGCCAACCCCTGTCTGGGAGTCAGCCGAAACGTGCACCGTACCCCGCGTGAACGTGACATCGCCTTCTGCATAGATGCCATACTGGTCGCCCCTGATGCTCAGCTCGCCACCCACGTGAAGCGATCCGCCCTGCACCTGTATGCCATGGCTCGCGACGCCCTGACTCGACGCAATGCTGCCCGAGCCAGTCACCGTGAGGTCGATGCCAGTTGCAGAGATGGCCGGACGCGTGGTAGACTCAACGCCCGCAAAGTCGTTCAGCATAAGGGTGGCGGTATCGGGATCGTAGCGCACCGTCCCGTCACCCAGCACGTCGCCCTTGTTTGACTCGGATACCTGAGTGTCCCCCACCCATACGGGATAGGTGTCGGCCCAGAGCGCCGTGAGGGTGAGGCTCTTGTCCACCGTGATGACATCGGATGGGCACAGGATAGCGTCTCCTAGCTGCCACCCAATGAAGCCCCGGCCGTTCTTATGGCGGTACTGGCATACGGGAACCTCGTAGATGCCTCCTGACGCCGTGGTCACGGGCGGCATCTCGCCGGTGACCTCATCGCCCGGCTCGAAGCTCACGGTCACCGGCAGGCCGAGGAAGGCCTCGCCCTGTGAGTTGAGGCCCACGGCGTAGGCGGGGTCATCACTCGAGAAGATCTTAGTGGGATCGCCTTTGCCAAACCCACTCGTGAATACGATCGGAGGCTCCGCAGCCAGCCCTGCATCCGTCGAGACGCCAATTCCATCGGAGGCACGCAGGCCCTCGAGACGAAGGGGGCTTTGCTCGGGGTCCTCAAGCAAGACGTTGTTAGCAGACTTGCCGACGGTGTTGTTGATGACGGAGGGACGTTCGACCAGCTCGATGACGCTACGGGATCCCACGTAGATCCCGCCGCCCGCCTTGCCGGAGGCATTGCCGGCGATGGCCCCTCCGGCAAGCATGAAGTTGCCTTCCTGCAACATGATGCCGCCGCCTTCGACACCGGCGACGTTGTCCTTGATCTCGCTGTCATCGCGCATGGCGAAGAGCCCGCTATCGAGCATCACGCCGCCACCGCTTCGGTCGGCGACGTTCTTCGCGATGGTACCGGAATTAAGGACGAAGTCGCCCTGCGTGTACACACCGGCGCCGTAAGCAGCCTTGTTGCCCGAGATGCGCTGGTACATGAGGTGAGATTGTTTGAGCGCAGAATAATAAGCCCCATTTTTTCGCACTAAACGAAGAGCCTCCAAGGTGTTACCCCTGGAGGCTCGTTTACCCTTGCAGGTTCGATTACGGTTCTAGTTTAGCGCCTGTCGCGACGGCCCTCGTAGTTGCCGCTCTTCATGGCGGCGATGGTGCCGCCGTCGATGAGCAGGTCGGTGCCCGTGACGAACGGCGCGCTCAGCATGAACTCGGCCGCCGCGGCAATCTCGTCAGGCGAGGCCACGCGCTGGCAGGCGCCCGCCTCGATCATGTGCTGGTAGGTGTTGCCCGGGGCGTTGAACTCGTCGTAGGCAACCGGCGTCATGACGATGCCCGGCGAGATGGTGTTGACGCGGGCGTGGCTATCTGCCCATGTGGTGGCAGCGGCCGTGCGAACGCGCAGGTGGTTGGCGCGCTTGGCCACGATGTATGCCTTGCCCGATCCGGTGACCACGTCAGGCTGCAGCATGGGGAGGTCGCGCAGCTCATCGGTGGGGGTGGTGGCGAGGGTGTTCTCCTCTTCCTCGGTGAAGTGGCCCATCCAGCCCGCCTGGCTGCTCACCACAAGGCCCGCGCCGCCCTTGGCCATGACGGGACCGAAGGCGTCAAGCGCATAGCTCGTGCCGATGAGGTCGAGGTCGATAATGAACTGCGGAGTTGCCTGGCTGGGACTTGCGCCGGCGGTATCAATAAACCACATGACGTCGCCCAGCTCGGCCGCTTTCGCGGCAAAGGCGTAGATCTCGTCCTTGTTGAGCGCGTTGACCACCATGGTCTCCACGTCGTAGCCGTTGAAGCGCATGGCCTCGGCGGCACGCTCGAGGTTCTTCTCGCTCACGTCGCCCAGGAGGACCTTGGCGCCAGCGGCCACGCGACGCACGCTGGCCATGGCCATCGCACCAGCACCGAGCACCACCGCGACCGGCTTGTTCTCGTTGAAG
>JAFUBJ010000264.1 GCA_017460265.1 Atopobiaceae bacterium
CCACGTGGTCGCGGTCGTAGTGCGTGACGACCACCCACGAAAGCCGCCCGACTCCCTGGGCGCGTAGGTAGTCCACGACCTCGTCCGCGGACTCCTCGTATCCCGTGTCGATGAGCGCGGCCGCGCCGCCCGCCTGGAGAAGGATGCAGGCGCCCTTGCCCACGTCGACAAACGAGACGCGCAGGCCAGCAGCCGCCTCTCCTTGCTTGTCCACGGGCACCTGTACCTCCTCCATCTGGCCACACCCGGTAAGGGCGAGCGCAAAAAGCACCATCGTGCCAACGAGAACCGACAGGAGACGCGACCGCATGCTCATCCTCCTCCACCTACTAAGCGGACCGGCGCGAGTGGTCGCACCAATCCACCACATGCGCATGTCCGAAACGGGACGCACGCTGCCCGAATCGGACAACCATACGCAAGAGAGGCAGGCAAGACTACTTCTTCAGGCGGCGCGGGTCGATGCTGACGGAGCCACCGCGCTTGCCGCCCTTGCCCTGGGAAGAGCCGCCGATGCGCGCATCCCCACGACGTGCCCGCGACCTCGTCAGCCGCTGCACGCGATGATAGATGCTCACCGTGCGGTTGCGCGTGGTGAGCCCCAGAAGCGGGGCGGCAATGATGGTCGGTGCAAAGAACGTGACGATGCGCCACACCAGAAAGCCCGCAGACGTCGCAGGGCCAAACATGCGCTGGTAGAACATGACGAACCCGCCCTCGGCACCGCCGGTGCCTCCCGGCAGCGGCACGGCCGATGCCACCATCTGCACCATGGACCCTGCGGCAAGGCACTCCAGGAAGTCCCCGGTACGGCCAAAGGCATGCAGCACGAACCACGGAATCATGTACAGGCACGCAAGCTGCGCCATCGTCACCAAAAGCGTTAGCCCCATGGACGGAAGGTCGCGTGCCGCGCGCTTGAAGGCCTCTGAGAACTCCATGACCTGGACGTTGACCATCTCGTCCCACTTGGCGCGGTTCTTAAGCCAGCCTCGTTTGGACAGGAACTCGATGGCCCAGTTGCCCACGCGCATGACGAGCCCGGGGCACAGGCAGATGACAAAGAGGCCCAGGCACTCGGCCAGATGCACGGCAAAGACCACCAGGTTGAGCACCACGATGTTGCCGTATGCCTCGAAGAAGAACGACAGCTTGGCCACGAGCATGAGCGCGGCAAAGAGCACCACTGCGAGCTGGAACATGATGAAGCGCGTGAACTGCGTGGCCGACGCCTCCCC
Organism: Atopobiaceae bacterium; assembly: GCA_017460265.1. Taxonomy (GTDB): domain Bacteria; phylum Actinomycetota; class Coriobacteriia; order Coriobacteriales; family Atopobiaceae; genus UBA1367. The sequence goes on from JAFUBJ010000264.1 coordinate 1,239, forward strand.
CACGTCCAGGCCCGTGCGCGTAAGGCGCACGATCTGGGAGGGCACGGCACCTGCCATCATGGGTGTGAGGTTGCCAAAGAAGATGCCCGACGCCTCGACGCTCATGAGGTCGAGAATGCCCACGGGCGAGTCATGGTCCAGGTAGACCGCGATGGCATAGGCCAGGACTCCAAAGATGAAGTACATGACGAAGCATAGGGCGGCACCCGCCACCCAGCGCAGGTCAACGTCCGAAAGCGCCTCGACAAAGGTCGCCATCTGCCCAGAAAGCACCAGGTACACCACGTACGCGGCCACGACGGCACCCAGGAAGAGCGCTCCCTTGCGGGCACTCGCGCGGTTCTCCTCCTCGCTTGCCGCATCAGCGGCGCCACGCGCGGCGGCCGACCTCACCTCGGTCGCGACAGCCTTCATGCGGCGTTGCGCATCGTCCTTCTCGTCTGCCATCGCACCTCCCTGCGTTTGCCTTAATGATAGTGTGCCCACCTTTTCAGCATTGTACCGCCCGCTTGCAGCCGCCACAGCCCATCCATGAACAGACGCGCGCGGCACAAGTGCCTGCGGTCACGCTATCATGAGCCTTGCACACGTCCTCAGAAGCGCAGGGGTTTCCATGTCTGACGAGTACCTCAACAAGAACGGCCGCTCGGATCAACAAACACGGGGAAGCTCGTCCGCAGGATCCAACAGCTCCGTAGAACGCACCCCTTTGCCTGACGCATCTGCAGCCGGCAATGACTACCAGAAGGCATACTCCTTTGTGCCCCCTCAGCCTGAGTCCCAGACAAAGCAGAGCACGGGAACGTGGTGGAAGGTGCTCGGAGGGCTCTTCGTAGGGTGCCTGGGCATCAACATCGTGCTGGGGCTCCTGGGCGTCTTGGCATTCTCGCTCATGACCGCCTCGTGCGTGTCTTCCTGCTCAGACTCCCCCATCGGCGACTCGCGCGAGGTGGCATCGTTCATCAGCGCGCGCGAATCCTCCAAGCGCGACCTCGAGGTGTTTGACGCGCTGCGCGGGAGCATCGATGAGGTATACGAGCAGCGCCACGACCGAGACGGCGACGGCATAAAAACACCTGACGAGCTCCGCCAACTCGTGGCAAGCGGTAGCTGGCCCGATGAGTCTGCTGGCTATGGGGACACGACCAGCCCCACCAACCCGCAGCTGTGGGTTCGCCTGGCCGAGCTGTCCGAGAACTACCTCGAGGACGAGACGGGCGAGGACTGGGCCGTCGTCGACCTTGCCTACCCCTTCCCCGACAACGGTCCCATTCCCGCTCCGGCGACGCGCGACGAATACGACAGCGTGACCACGCGCCTCATCTGCTTGGAAGGCGATGACGCAGGAATCGTGACGACCGTCGACTACTGGCGCTGGGAGCAGCCCGCCCGCTTCAGCCACGAGCTTGAGGAATCGCGAACGAACCATACCGAGGCGCGCGCCACCCTGCAGAAATTCGAGGAGCTCGAGCTTGTCCAAGGCCGGAAGGTCATCTCTTCCGCCGGCGACTTCTTCCTTTGGGACCAAGGCGAGGACGACCCCCTGCGCGATCCGTCCACCTTCGTCACCCTTGTCAACCAGGCAAGCGACATCTCGGACCCCTTCACGGACGTCACGCTGTTGGCTGCAGACGCGCCCATCAAGCTGCGCTACAACCCCCTGGACGACGACGAGCCAAACGAGCGGGACGAGGGAGACCTTTCCTATGAGGCCTGCCGCGAGGCGTGCCTACGCGTGGGGCACGCCTTCTCGTTTGACAACGCCTTTGGCGACGAGCTCCTTACCGGGTACGCAACCTATACCGAAAAATGCGAGTTGGAAGACCTCTACGGAACGTTGGCGCCAAACGCAGAGGAAGAGTTCATGAGCTATTGGCGTCAACCCAACAACAGCTCCCGCTTTGACGAGTCGCTGGTGAGCGACATCGTCTCTCGCTTTGACGGTGTCACGGAGGACCAGGTCATCGCGATATCCGACCGCCAGGACGGCGAAAGTGGAGACGTGACGTTCCGCACATGGCTGGTGCTGCCCCGCGGCGTGCTTCCGGAGAACGCGGACGGTTTCTGTAGGGAGGCCAACGGTCTTCGTGACAACATGTGGGAGCACTTTGCGCCAACGGCAAGCGGTTCGGATGATGTTGACAGGATCTACCTCTTCACGCGCATCTACGTCATTGACGAGGGCTCGATTCTTCACAATGGCGAGTCCATCAGCTTTGCGGACCTTCGCGTGCTGGCCAAGGACAA
>JAFUBJ010000265.1 GCA_017460265.1 Atopobiaceae bacterium
CCGCGTCCGGATGCGGGATTCCGACCACTTGGCGAAGGCCTCCGCGCCACCCGCGACCACAAGAATCTGGACGATGCCGCCGAGGATGGCGATGAAGGCAAAGAGCGAGATGCTCTCCGGGTCGGCAAACGAGGCCAGGAGGGCATTAATGGTCTCATAGAAGGGCCCGAGCACGGGGTTGGGCACGGCAAGCTGGCTCTTGTCCGGAGCGAACCACACATAGATGCAGTAGCCCACAAAGACGCCCATCAGCAGCGAGGAGATGGCTCGGCGCGTCTTGATGGCAAGCGTGATGGCCACCATGGGAGGCAGAAGCGAAAGCCAACCATATGCAGATGCCACGTCGAACCTCCTCACTGCCGAGGGAGCATGACCACCAGGCGTCCTGGCCCAAGGGAGGCCAGGGCGCCTGGCCCTTTCTTACTTGGCCTGGCCAGTCGGCTCCTGCTGCGTGATGCAGTGGATGTTGCCGCCGCCAAAGACGACCTGCTCGGACTGGACGCCCACGACCTTGTAGGCACCCTCGCCCCAGGTCTCGTCGTAGATCTTCTGGAGGGTCTCGATGGCAAGGGCGTCGTTCTCGTCGCCATACTGCGGCGTGATGATGCCGCCGTTGGTCACGAGGTAGTTCATGTACGAGGCAATGAGCGGCTCGTCAGAGACGCGCGGCTCGGCGTTCTCGTCGATGTCGATGCTGTCGCAGGACGCCTGGTCCATGTAGACGGGGTTGACCGGCATGGGCAGCTTGTACACCTTGAGCTTGCGGCCCTTGGCGTCGGTCGCGTTGGAGAGGGTCTCGTAGGCCGCATGGCACTGCTGGTAGAAGGGGTAGTCGGGGTCGTCAGTCCAGATGCAGGCCATGACGCCCGGGGCGATGAAGGTCGCCACGTCGTCGATGTGACCGTTGGTCTCGCTGGGGTCGATGCCCTCCTTGACGAAGATGACCTTGTCGACGCCGAGGTACTGCTTGAGCTCGTTCTCGACGTAGGCACGCAGCTCCTCGCTCCAGGGCTCGAACTTGCGGCCATAGTTAGGCCAGATGTTGTCCTCGTCCTCGTCGACGAGCACGGCGGAGCAGGTGCGGCCAGGGCAGAGCACGCTCTGGTCGGTGACGACGACGGTGCCCTCGCCGTCAACGGTGATCGCGCCGCCCTCCAAGATCATGTAGTCGGGGCGATAGCGCACGACCTCGGAGATCTCGGCCATCTTGAGGGCGATCTGCTCGTCCTTGTCCCAGGGGAAGTACAGGCCGTCAATGAGGCCGCCATAGGCGTTGAAGTGCCAGTGCACGGCACGCTTGTCACCCTTGCCGTTGACCACATAGGTGGCACCGGTGTCACGGAACCACGCGTCGTCGGTGGTCATCTCGATGACATGCACGTTCTCGTCCTCTTCGAAGACGGCCTTGCAATTGGCGTAGTCAACCTGGTTGGCACACATGTAGATGGGCGTGAACTCGCTGATGGCACGGGCGATGGCGGCATACTGGGCCTGCGCCGGCTTTGCTCCGTGAGCCCAGGTGTCGGTGCGGTGGGGCCACCCCATCCACACGCGCTTCTGCGGCTCGAACTCTCCTGGCATCCAGAAGCCGTCGGCCTTGGGGGTTGACTGTGACTCGGTGATCGTGCGCATTTCTTGCCTTCTTTCGATCTGACTTCAGGGTGCCATGCTTGGTTGCCTGCTCAGACAGTCCTCGCCTCAGGTGGTGCGACGCCATCTCTGCGAGATGGCTGCACCACCTGGGCTGTGGAACTCGCATTCAACCAAGCATGGCCTCCTCTCAACAACCAAACGCAGCGTATTACGCCTGCAGCTCCTCGATCTTGGCCAGCGCGGCATGCAGGCGCTCCTTGTTGGCATACTCGACGCCTTCGTCGTTGAGCGGCGTGCGGGGGCCGAGCGTCGCCAGAATGGCACGGATGGAGTGCTTGCGGTTCTCCGCCTCGACCCAGCACAGCGAACGCTCGGGGTCGTCCATGACCTCGTCGGTGACCTCTTCGTTGCGCGAGGCCGGCAGGCAGTGCAGGAACTTGTAGTTGGGGCCAGCGTAGTTCATCATGTCCATGGTCACCTGGTACTTGGGGTAGAAGATGTCCATGTAGTTCTCGCCCTCGACCTCGTCGTCGTAGAGGCCATACCACACGTCGGTGTAGATGAAGTCGGCGCCCTTGATGCACTCGATGTCGTCGGAGATGGTGATGGTACCGCCGGACTCCTTGCACTTCTGCTCGCCCACGGCCATGAGCTGCTTGCCAAACTCGGCGCGCTCCTCGACGGTGCCCACGTGCAGGCCGCCGTCGGGAATCTGGTGACCCTTGGGGCCAAACTGCACGAAGTCCATGCCCATGATGGAGCAGATAAACATGAGCGAGACGCAGACCTGCGTGGCGTCGCCAATGAAGGCGAGCTTGCAGTCCTCGATCTTCTTGCCCTCGGGAAGGTTCTCGAGCATGGTGAGCAGGTCACCGAGCTCCTGCGTGGGATGGTTGTACTCGGACATGCCGTTGATGACCGGGGCCGCGGAACCTGCCGCGAGGCCCACGACGTCCTTGTGACGGTCGACGCGGGCCATCATGATGTCAAGGAGCGAGCCCATGACGCGCGCAGAGTCGCCCAGGGACTCGTGGCCACCGAGCTGGATGGTGCCGGGGCCGTAGAACTGCGCGTGGCCACCGAGGTCGGTCATGGACGTCTCGAAGGAGATGCGCGTGCGGGTGGACACCTGTTGGAAGATCATGCCGAGGCTCTTGTTGCGCAGCAGGTGGGGATAGTAGCCATCCTCCTTGATGGCGGCCTTCATGGCCATGGCAAGCTCCTCCATGGCAAGCAGCTGCTCCTTGGTGAACTCACACGTGTCGATGTAGTCCTTGGGCATGCTCATGTCGTTCTTCCTTTCTATGTCTTGGGCCTCAGGCAGATGCCTGGAGGCGCTCAACCCCATACCGATATGATGAATCATCTTACGTGCGAACCCCTCTCACAATAGAGGGCATCCTAGTTCGCCGGGCCTCAGTAGTGGATGCAGGTACCTGCCTCCCCGCGGACCACGGCCGCGGCATTGCGAATGTTGCCGATCCTCACGATGCGGTCGGGCCGCTGCTCCAGGAAGCGCAGGGCGGCACGCACCTTGGGCTCCATGTCGTCGTGGCCAAACTCGCCCGCGTCGGCGTAGGCGTGGATCTGGGGGACCGTCACGTCACCCAAGAAGCGCTGGTCGAGCTTTTGCCAGTTGAGAGCCACGCCATCCACGTCCGTCAGGAAGACGAATTCGTCGGCGTCGCAGTCGTCGCCCAGAAGGCCTGCCGCCGCGTCCTTCTCGATCACGGCGGGCACGCCCTTGTAGCAGCCCAAATCGTCCGAATCGCGCACCACGGGGATGCCCCCGCCGCCACAGGCTATGACCACGAAGTCGTTGTCGAGCAGGTTGAGGATGCTCTCCGACTCGACGATCCTGCGCGGGCGCGGGCTTGCGACCACGCGGCGATACCCATCGCCATCGGCCACAAACTTGAAGCTGGGATCCTGCTCGGTGAGCGAGGTCGCCTGACGCTCGGTCAGGCGCGGCCCGATTGCCTTGGTGGGGGTTCCAAACGAGGGGTCGTCCACGTCCACCTCGATCTGGGTGATGATGGTCGCAATGTGCCAGCGCCTGCCAGCCTTGTGCATCTCGGCCTCGAGCGCCTGCTGCAGGTGATAGCCAATGTAGCCCTGCGTCATGGCGCCGCATTCGGGCAGGTCGATGGGCGGGACCTTGGAGTCTTCGGTCGAGGCGACGGCAAAGGCACGCTGCGCCATGTGGATCTGCGGTCCGTTGCCGTGGGTGAGGATGACCTCTGCGTTGACGTCGATGGCACGCAGGAGCTCGGGTGCAGCCGCATAGATGAGCTCGCGCTGGCGGTCGAGCTGGCTCGAGGGCGTGAGCCCGCCCAGGGAGATGATGATGCGGCGGGGCTTGTCGGTACCCTTGCTGGTGACAGGCATGGTCTGACCTCCTCAAGCCTAGTAGTGAATGCGGGTGCCAGACAGGCCACGCACCGCCTCGGGCGCCTTCTCGAGGCTGCCGATGAGGGCACTGCGGTCGGGCCTGCCCTCGCAGACGCGAAGGGCGGCGCGCACCTTGGGCTCCATGGAGCCCTTGCCAAACTGACCCTCGTCCGCGTAGC
>JAFUBJ010000266.1 GCA_017460265.1 Atopobiaceae bacterium
CTCCGGGCGTTGGGACGTCTACGGTCCCGAGCTCCTGCGCCTGCGTGACCGCCACAGCCGTGACTTCGTGGTCGGACCCACCCACGAGGAGACCTTCGTCGACCTCGTCAAGAACGAGCTGCGCAGCTACAAGCAGCTGCCCGTCACGCTCTACCAGATCCAGGACAAGTTCCGCGACGAGATGCGCCCCCGCTTTGGCCTCATGCGTGGCCGCGAGTTCATCATGAAGGACGCCTACAGCTTCGACGCCACGGTCGAGGGCATGCAGGCCACCTACGAGGACCAGAAGGCCGCCTATGCCCGCGTCTGCGAGCGCTGCGGCCTCAAGGCGCTGCCCGTCGTGGCGGACTCCGGCCAGATTGGCGGCGACACCTCCGTCGAGTACATGGCCCTGGCCGAGGCGGGCGAGGCCGAGCTCGTGTGGTGCGACTGCGGCTACGCCGCCGACGTCGAGGCCGCTCGTGCCGGCATCGCCATCGAGGAGGGCCCCGGCACGGATTGCGAGCGCATCGAGACTCCCTGCGAGGGCTCCATCGCCTCCCTCGCCGCCTTCCTCGGCATCTCCGAGCGCGCCTGCCGCAAGAGCTTTGCCATCATCGCCGAGGACGAGACGCCGGTCCTGTGCTTGCTCCCGGGCGACCATGAGCTGAACGAGGTCAAGGCCGAGCACGCCTTTGGCCACTATGACGTGATGGACGAGGAGCAGATGGCGACCTATGGCCTGGTGAAGGGCTATATGGGCCCCATCGGCGCCGACGAGCGCGTCCGCGTGGTCGCCGACGTCTCCCTGCGCGAGAGCGAGAGCTGGCTCGTGGGCGCCAACGAGGAGGGCTGGCACATCAAGGGCGCCAAGCCCGGCCGCGACTTCACGGTCGACGAGTGGCTCGACCTCGCCTCCGCCAAGGCGGGCGACACCTGCCCCAAGTGCGGCGCGCCGCTCAAGAGCGCTCGCGGCATCGAGGTCAGCCAGGTCTTCCAGCTTGGCACCAAGTACTCCGAGGCCATGGGCGCCACCTTCATGGACGAGGACGGCTCCGAGAAGCCCTTCCAGATGGGTTGCTACGGCATCGGCGTGTCGCGTACGCTCGCGGCCGTCGTCGAGCAGCATCATGACGAGCAGGGCATCATCTGGCCTGTGTGCGTAGCCCCCTATGAGGTTGAGATCGTTCCCCTCGAGACCGCTGACGACCTGGTCTGGCCCGCTGCCCAGCGCGTCGCCGAGGGACTCACGGCTGTCGGCGTGGAGGTCGTGGTTGATGACCGCAAGGAGCGCGCGGGCGTCAAGTTTGCCGACGCGGACCTCATGGGCTTCCCGTATCAGGTGGTCTGCGGCAAGCGCGCCGTGAAGAACGGCAACGTCGAGGTGAAGGAGCGCGCCACGGGCGAGCGCAGCGAGGTGGCGCTTGACGAGGTCGTCTCGTTCCTTGCCAAGAAGGTTGCCTCCCAGCGCCTGTAGGGCAGCCATGGTGGCCAAGGCCCTTGTCTTTGATGTCGATGACACCCTGTACGACCTTGCCGGGCCGTACAGGGTGGCCTATGCCGAGGTCTTCGGATCTCGCTACGACCTGCCGGTCGAAGAGCTCTTCAAGGTGAGCCGCGTCCACTCTGACGAGGCGCTTGAGCTTCTGACCGCGGGCAAGATCTCTGAGGAGGACCACAAGGTCTTGCGCGTGCAGTGGACGCTTGCCGACTGGGGCGTTCATGTCTCGCGCGAGGAGGCGCTTGTTTTTCAGGAGGCGTATGCGCGGGCCCAGCGGCACATCGCCCTCTATCCCGAGGCCGTCGAGATGCTGGACGCCTGTGCCTCCGCCTCGGTTCCGCTGGGCATCATCTCCAACGGTGACGCCGCCCACCAGTTTGGCAAGATGCGTCTTTTGGGGCTCGAGCGGTGGTTTGCACGGAGCCACATGGTGGCCTCGGGTGAGCTGGGTGCCCACAAGCCCGCTACGGCACCGTTTATGGCCATGGAGCGCCTTCTGGGAGCCTCTGGGGCCGGTATTTGGTACGTGGGCGACACCTACGAGACGGATGTCGTCGGCGCCAAGCGCGTGGGCTGGAGCAGCCTCTGGCTCGACATTCGAGGGCGAGAGGTGCCGAGCGTTCCTGAGTCGCCCGACGTGGTCGTGCACAGTCCCCGTGAGATGTGCGATGCGGTGAAGTCCCTGCTTCGCCCATGCGCCTGAGCCTCTCACGTCTACCGTCATCATGTGGCGTTTTGCGAGCCAGCTGTTCTCTTTTCCTCTCAGCGCATCGTAGGATGGACAAAACGGGAGAGGGGAGTGCGTCATGCAGTACCTGTGGCTCTGTCCTTTGTGCCTGGTGTTGGCCGCGGCCTTCATTGCCGTCGAGAAGTCTGGTCGCTATGTGGAGGCTGATGTCATCAAGGGTGCGGCATCCCTCTGCTTTGTGGCCCTTGGCCTTTTGGGCGGCCTGAAGGATCGCCCTGACGTCGACAGTGCCTACACCGGCCTCATCATGGTCGGCCTCGCCATCGGTGCCGTGGCGGACGTCATCCTCAACCTGCGGTACGTCTTTGAGGGCCAGAAGGGCAAGATTGCCTTTCTGGCGGGCATCCTCGTGTTTCTCGCCGGACACGTGGCGTACCTTCTGGCCGTGGCGCGACGCTGCAACGCGTTGCCCGTACTCGTGGGCCTGGGACTCGTCCTGACCGGCGCTCTCATGATGTGGATCTTCCAGCGCATCGAGGCGTCCATGGCGTTCAAGGTCTTTGGCGTCTTCTACATAGGCGCCATCACCGTCATGAACTGCGTGGCGTTTGGCGCGCTCATCTCACAGCCCAGCGCCAATTCTGCGATGTTCTTCTGCGGCTCGCTGCTCTTCTTGGCGAGTGACATCCTCTTGATCCTCAACACCTTTGGGCCCGAGCAGCGCTTTTCCTGGCGCGTGGCCAACCTCATGCTGTATTACGTGGGGCAGCTCATGATCGCGCTCTCGCTGCAGCTTATGTAGCGGGACGCTCGGGACGGTGGCTTGCTCCAAGGGATGAGTCAGCTGACGTCGATCGACCCAATTGTCCGCTTGGGCTCGAACGGAGCGCAACCGGACCAAACTTGGCCGCGTAACGTCCGGATGGGCTCGGGACCTTACGCCTCTGTGGGTGGTAAGGCTTCCAATAAAAAGCAAAGTACCCTTTGGGAGGGGAGGGGTATTTTTACGTTCCCCTACTGGCTGTCTTAGCCCAATGTCCGGACCACCTAATACCGGTATTGTAGCATCCGTACATAAGAAGTGACCCCTACTACGCGTCGCATCTAGCGTAAACGTTTGATGGCGGGAGGGGACCAAGTCCCCTCCCGCCATTGCCTTTGATTACCGCCGCTTTACAGCCTGTTACCTCAGAGGATGTAACGGTTTCCCGCAGGGTCCCGTCATGGCCTCTGCTCAGTAATCGAAACGAAATTCGCAGTTCGGACAGTAGACGTAGGAAGGCTTGCCATCGACTTTGAACAATGCGACGTAACTTTGATGGCAACTTGGACAAAGCTTGTGAACCAGTTCCCAATCCTCACCGCCGCCCGCGATTTTTCCCATCAGCTCATCTGACAGCTCGACGAGTTTCGGGTCCAGCACCTCTGCGCTGTCCAGCATTTCCGGACCGGTTATCCTGGGCTTCCCATCCATGACATTTCTCCTTTCGGCTCTACCCGGCAATTCCGCTGGCGCGTGTTCCTTCCCTGTTCCATATACGCATTATATGCTGTCAACTGTCTCTCAAATTCCGCTGCCCGAAGCCACGGCGCGGCTGTCGAGCAGGGGTGTCGCGTCTGCGACTCGGGACGAAGTGGCGAGAATCATGTCCTGTGGGCGCAGATACCGTCAGCAACTCCTTGCCGTCGATTCAGCTCGCACTCCGGGCGTCCCCTAGGGCGGGCGCTGCGTGACCCATCCTGCGGCGCCAGGTCCGGAGCTCAGCGGGGCTCCTCCCCGCAGCACCAAGCCGTCATGGGCCTCAGTTCCGTGACCGGGCACATCGCCTGAGTCAAACGAAGGTCGCTTTTCCGACCCTCGCTCAACGTGAGTGGTGCGCGCGCGTGAGGTGCTGGCGGTGCGTCCGCCCTCGTCGCGAGGGGTCACGGGACTCCCCGTGCGATGCCGGCGGTACTGGCAGAGGAGCCCTTTCCCACGATGGGGTTTTCGCGGTTCCCGACGGAGACAGCGGGCGTCGGGCAAGACGGAGGCTAAGCCGAAGGTGAACTCGCCACGCCAAATGCCGGCTCTAGGGACGACGTGCCGGATTCGCCCAGATGGCGTGGCGGATGTGGCACGCCTAATAGAACTGTTATGAAAAAAATGGATTAGTACAGCTCTTAAGAAGGCACCGGGCGCGCCTGCGGGAGCCCGCCCGAGGTGC
>JAFUBJ010000267.1 GCA_017460265.1 Atopobiaceae bacterium
GCTTACGAGATGATCCAGGAGGCCTTCGAGCTGTCCGAGCAGCTGGGCACGCCCGTCTTCATGCGTCCCACCACGCGCGTCGACCACGGCTACGAGGCCATTGAGGTGGCCGACCCGGTGGAGTGGCGGCGCAACGAGCCCGAAGGCTTCGTCAAGGATTCCTCACGCTGGGTCATCTTCCCGCGCCTCTCGGTGGTGAACCACGTCAAGATCGAGGCGCGCAACGCGCAGCTTTCCGACACGTTCTCTGAATCGCCGCGCAACTTCGTGGTTCCCGAGCAGGGCAGCGTTGTGCGCAAGGGCATCGCCACGCACGGCATCAGCTACGCCTATGTGAGCGACAACCTGGACGAGAATGACCGTCCGCGCGTCCTGCGCGTGGGCACGCCGTTCCCGTTCCCGGAGCGCCGCGCTGCGGAGTTCCTGTCTGGCCTGGACGAGGTCCTTTGCGTGGAGGAGCTCGACCCCGTCATCGAGCGCGCGCTCATCTCCGTGTGCGGCAAGTACGGCCTTTCCACCAAGATCCGCGGCTAGCTAACGGGCGACATCCAGCCCTCCGGCGAGAACACCGTCGAGTCGGTGGGCAAGGCGCTGGCGAGCTTCCTGGGCAATAACGACGAGGTAAGCAGCGCTACGCCGGCACCCGCGCCGCAGCTGCCTGTGCGCCCGCCCGTGCTTTGCGCCGGATGTCCGCACCGCGCCAGCTTCTACGCCGTGAAGAAGGCCATGGGCAAGCGCAAGACCATCTACTGCGGCGACATCGGCTGTTACACGCTTGGCAACGCCCAACCGCTCGACATGGTGGACACGTGCCTCTGCATGGGCGCCGGCATCAACATCGCCCAAGGCGTCTTCCACGTGGAGCCCGACACCACCTGCTTTGCCTTCGTGGGTGACTCCACGTTCTTCGCGAGCGGCATCACCGGCGTGGTCAACGCCTTCTACAACCAGGCGAACCTCACCGTGGTGGTGCTTGACAACTCAACCACGGCCATGACCGGCCACCAGCCGCACCCAGGTACCGGCCACACCATGATGGGCGAGGTCGTGCAGAAGGTGAGCATCGAGGCCATTCTGCGTGCCATCGGCCTGACCACGGTAGAGACCGTCGACCCGCTTGACCACAAGCTTGCCGTCGAGACGGTGCGTCGCGTGGCTGACGAGCCGGGGGTCAAGGCCATCATCTTCAAGAGTCCCTGCGTGGTGCTCGCGCGCCCGCAGGTCAAGAGCCACGTCAATGCGCACGAGTGCATCGGCTGCCAGCGCTGCATCCGCGAGCTGGGCTGCCCGGCGCTTGCCCTCAAGGACGGCAAGGCGGTTATCGACGAGACGCAGTGCAGCGGCTGCACCCTGTGCGAGCAAGTGTGCCCCGTGGGCGCCATCTCGGGAGGTGAGCGACTGTGAGCGACAACATCGTCCTCTGCGGCGTGGGCGGCCAGGGTACCGTCCTCGCGTCAAAGCTTCTTGCCGCGGCGGCCATGGACCGCGGCCTGCCCGTGAAGACGGCCGAGACCATCGGCATGGCGCAGCGTGGTGGCAGCGTCTTTAGCCACGTGCGCCTGGGCGATGGCGCCGCGTCTCCGCTCATCGGCAAGGGCAAGGCCGACCTCATCATCGCCTTCGAACCGGCCGAGGCAGTGCGCCAGCTTCCGTACCTACGTCCCGGCGGCACCGTGGTGGTGAGCGACCGCGCCATCGTTCCCGCGAGCGCGCTTGTGGGTGGTCCCGCCTATGACGTGGACGCCATCATGGCCTACCTGCGCGAGCAGGTGGATAACCTCGTGGTTGTTGACGCCGCGGGCGCCGAGCGCGACCTCGGTTCTGCGAAGTGCCTGAACGTGGTCCTTCTCGGTGCGGCGGTTCGCACCGGCGTGCTCACCCTGACCACGGACGACATCGCTGGCGCGATCCATCGGCTGGTGCCCGAACGCTTCCAAGACCTGAATGCCCGCGCCCTCGCCTATGCCGACACGAAATGACTCGGAAGGGAGTATCCCTTTTGAGTCGTGACTCGGAAGGGAGTATCCCTTTTGAGTCAGTATGCCCTTCAACGAAAGGATGACCATGCAGATCAACGACAAGCAGCTCGAGCAGGTGAACACGCAGGTGCAGCGCCTGCTCGCCTCCAACAACTTCTACGGTCAGCGCCTGCGCGAGGCCGGCATCACGGGCGTCTCCTCGGTTGAGGACTTCCACAAGCTGCCGTTCTCCGAGAAGCACGACCTGCGAGAGGCCTATCCGCTGGGACTGTCCGCCGTGCCTGACAACGAGATCGTCCGCATCCACAGCTCCAGCGGCACCACCGGCACGCCGGTCATCATTCCCTACACCCAGAAGGACGTGGACGACTGGGCCATCCAGTTTGCGCGCTGCTACGAGTACGCGGGCGTGACGCCCGAGGACCGCGTGCAGATCACGCCGGGCTACGGCCTGTGGACCGCGGGCATCGGCTTCCAGGCCGGCTGCGAGCGCCTCGGCGCCATGGCCATCCCCATGGGCCCAGGCAACACCGAAAAGCAGATCCAGTTCATGATCGACATGCAGTCCACGGTGCTTACCGCCACCGCCTCATATGCGCTGCTGCTGGCTGAGGAGATCGAGCGCCGCGGCATCAAGGACCAGATCAAGCTGAAGAAGCTCATCACCGGCTCCGAGCGCTCGGGCGAGAAGATCCGTCAGCGCATCATCGACGCACTGGGCGTGGAGTACTACGACATCTACGGCCTCACCGAGGTGTACGGACCTGGCATCGGCATCAGCTGCCAGCACGGCCACGAGATGCACGTGTGGAGCGACTACGTCTACCTCGAGATCATTGACCCCGAGACGGGTGAGAACCTGCCCGACGGCGAGTGGGGAGGGATCGTCCTCACCACGCTCGTCAAGGAGGGCGCACCGCTCATCCGTTTCCGCACGCATGACCTCTCGCGCATCGTGCCGGGCGAGTGCGGCTGCGGCCACAACGAGCACTCGCGCATCGACACCATCACCGGGCGCTCCGACGACATGATGAAGA
>JAFUBJ010000268.1 GCA_017460265.1 Atopobiaceae bacterium
GGAGGAGGAGTAGCCGCCTCCCCAGTCGATCATTCGCCCTCCTCACCGTATCCCTCGGGGACCGCGAGGTAGCTCTCGGTGAGCCTGACCTCGGTCGCGTTTATGGAGACCCCGACGGCGCTCGTGTTGTAGGCGTCGGAGATGTTGCCCACCTGCACGTCGGCCTCGTAGGCGGACCCCACGGGGGTGCGCACGAAGCACGGCCCGACGTGGCGTGCCAGCTCGCTCACGAGCGAGCGCTGGTCGCGGTCGAGCCTCATGAGGTCGGTGGAGAAGGTGGACGTCCTCGACACCGCGGAGTCCCAGTAGCCAGCGGTCTTGCCGTCGAGGTGCGCCCGCGCCTCGAAGCCCTCCTTGAAGGCGTCCGCGAGCTCAAGGTTGAATGGCAGGTCGACCGACCTCTCGCCGAAGTCGATTCTCAGGTGTCCCCACCTGAGCTCGTAGGGCACGTCCCTGAAGTCCACGTCGCCGTCAGCCGTCCTCGTGGCGAGCCTGTAGGCCAGCTCCTCGGCGTCGGAGAACGGTGCCACGGGGTCGACCATGGGCGTGCCGAAGGGGACGTCTGAGGCGATGAGGTAGGGGCCGTCGACGGTGAGCCTGTAGATGTCGCAGACGTCCGTCTGGGCCGCACCAGAGGGCGCAGACGGCGTTATCGTGGCAGACATGGACTCTCGGTCAACGACCACCGTCCCGTCGGGGCATACGGCCTTGTGCGACCAGTCCACGGTGAAGTCGACGCCCGCGGTCCCGGAGGACAGGAGCGTGTCGGGGTCGGTCGCCACGAGGTCCACGTCGTAGGTCGCGCCGTCGCGAAGGACGAGGTCAGCGGGCGCGGTGACGGTGGTGGCCCACGCGCTCACGTCGGATGACCACGTGAGGTCTGGCGTCAGGGCGGTGGCCCAGACCACGTCCCCAGCCGCCTGCCGCTCCTCGCCTCCGGGTGCGTGCGTGAAGTTGCCGCGTGAGGTGACGGTGAGCACCATCTGCGCCTTGGCGCAGTCGGTGGACACGGCGAAGGTGACGGGCTGGGACTCGACCTTCCCAGACTGCCCGACCACCACGCCGACCTCGCAGGTGGGCGCGTCGGCGATGGTGACGGTGGCCTCGTCGGACTCCACCCAGTCCCCGCCAGCGGTGACCATGACCACGAGGGTGAGGGACGTGGCGTCGCCGTAGGACTCGGGCGGGATGGAGCAGGACGTGTTGGCGTCCTCGGAGGACGCGACCTCGCGGCGCTCGGAGCCGATGACCTGCATGACCTGCCACGCCACCTGGTTGCCTGCGGCGAACGACCACGAGAGCCCGACGGACTGGCCCCTCGCCACGATGGCGGGGACGGACAGCACTGGCTCCGATGGGGTGGACGATGGGACAACGGGGGCGTTGTTGGCGGGGAAGCACCACGGGGACGCGGTGACGATGCCCTGCTCGTCTATCGACCTCCTCGCCCTCACGTAGTAGGGCACGCCCTCGTCGAGGCCCCTCACGTAGAGCCACGCGGAGTGCTGGAACCCCGTCGCGGGGGAATCGTCCTCCCATGCCACGTCGAAGTTCGTGGGCTGGTCGGTGGACTCCCACGCGTCCTCGTGCTCCGACCACGACACCTGCGTGGTGGTGGAGTCGTCCGTGTCCCACCCGAGGTGGAGGGCTATCGATGAAGAGTCGTTTGGGGCGACCGAGATGAAGGTCACGGAGTCGTCGGTGGTGGCGTCGGTGGCGTGGTAGAGGCACTTGGCCTCCACGGGGACGGAGCGGCGCTTCACGGCCCCGCGCTCGGTAAGGACCATGTACCACGTGTGGCGCTTGTTGGACGGCCTCGCGTCGGAAACCAGGTCGCAGAGGCCCGTGCAGCTCCCGTCGTCCTCGGCCACGTCCTCCCACTCGGACACGTCCACCTCGGCCATGGTGATGGCGGAGGCAATCTGCGTGTCGGCTATGCGGTAGAGCGTGACCTTGTCCACGGGGGTCGTTGAGGACGCGTTGGTCTTGATGCGGACGGTGACTATCCCCTGCCCCGTGTCGTCAGACTTGACTATTGAGGAGATGGACGCCTGCGCGGGCGGTGCCACCATGTAGGACTTGGTGACCTCCTTCGAGTTCCCCGCAATCCCGCGTGCGTAGGCATGCACGGTGAGCTTCATCCACTGGCCGGGGACCAGCGCGGACGCCGCCGCTATCTGGCGCGAGACCTCTATCTCCTCGTCGGTGGAGGTTGCCGCGTCCCCCCACACCCTCTCGGTCCTGTAGTCGGTGTTGAGGTTGGCCGAGTCGACCCTCGTTATGTACCAGCGCGTGTCGTAGCGCTCGTAGCTGTCCTCGCCGGGGTCGGTCGTGATGGTGGTCGACATGGTGCCCGTGTCGGGGTCGAGCTCGATGTCCGCAATCTCGGGTGCCCTCGGAGTGCGGAAGGTCATGGAGACGTTGGCGTGCGTCTGGCCCTTCGTGTTGATGGCGAAGACGTCGGCCTTCACCGACTGGAGGTAACGACCCTCCTTGAAGGGGTGGTACGCCCTGCGGTCGTACCAGACGGTGTGGCTGTCTGCCGTCCCCTGGTCGCGCACCCATATGTTGTCGCCCGTGGGGTGGGCGGTGCCCCTCTGCTCCACGAGGGACTTGGACATGTCCTTGGACGCCTGGAAGACCCACTTGGAGTCGACGCACGCCCACTTGTGGTTCGAGTCGTCGAGCGCGTCGGCGGGGTTGCCCCACGACGCGGTGATGGTGCCGTGGAGCAGGGTGTCGTGCGTGCCGTCCTCCCCTCGCTCGATGCGGAGGTTCTTCGGGCCGGGGCTCGGCTTCCTCGTGATGTTGGTTGCCACGCTACCTCCTGAGGTTGTAGCTGCGGATGCCCGCGGCTATGTCGCGGACCATCTGGTTCGCGTCTGCCGAGGCGTCGTAGTTGAGCGTGATGTAGATGTCTCCGCCGCCCGAGCCGCCCATCCGCCCCGACACCTGGTCGGCTATCTCGCTCGCGAAGGGGCCCGTGAATCGGCGGTTCGTCAGCGGGAAGATGCCGGTGCTGCCACCGTGCGAGTAGACGGCCTCGGCCCCGGCCTCGCCGATGTACCCCGCGTCGGTGAGCGTCGCCTTCGTGGCGATGAACCCGTCGGCGTGCCTCGGGATGATCGCCCCCGCAGCCTTCGGGGCCTGCGTGACCGTCGAGGTCGAGCGGTAGTTGGTCACTACGTCGACCGTCTTGCTGTAGAGGCTGTCGATGGCGCTCTTCGCGTTCCAGATCGCCCCCGCGACCGCGCCGCCTGCGACGTTGCCCGTGACGCTCACGCTCACCGTCTTTCCTGACAGCGCGCCGATGGCCCCGTTTGCCGCCCCGACGTTCGTCACGAGCGTCCCGTCCGTCGCGTTGCCCGTACCCACCACGGCCGCGGTCTTGTCGTTGAGCACGGTGGAGTTCACCACGTCGATGTCGCCGACCATCTGCGCCGCGCTCGCGCTGACGTCGCTGGCCGTGCCGCTGAAGGACGAGCTGACGACGTCTGTCGAGGTCGCAAGCCCCAGCAGCGAGTCCTGTATGTATCCCACGGGGTCGGCTATGAAGTTGCCGATCTCCTCGAAGAAGCCCTTGACCGCGTCGAGCGCGCCACCCACGAAGTCGACCACGCCCTGCACCGCCCCCGAGACCGTCGACGCCCAGCCGTCCCAGTCTATGGACGAGAGCCAGCCGCCGAGGTCGCTCATGGCGTCGCACAGGGCGCCGCCTATCTGCTCCGCCACCGGCCCAACGGCGTCGATTACCGGACCGAACGCCTCGCCGAGGTGCGAGACGAGCCCCACAAGGAAGTCGAGCGCGCCGGAGGCGAGGTCGAGGCTGGAGGAGAGCGCGGGCAGTGCCGCATTGGCGAAGCCCTCAACGATCGGCCCCACGGCCTCGATGTACCCTCCGAGGGCCTCCGCAACCTTGCCCCCGAACTCCGAGAGCTTCGCACCGACGTCGCCGAGCGCCCCAGAGTTCTCCGAGAGCCACGAGCCCGCGCCGCCGAAGGCCTTGCCCAGCGCGTCGGTTATCGGCCTCGCGAGGTCGACCGCCTTCGTTGCGAGCCCGCCCGTCGCCTCGTCAACGATGGAGACGAGAGCGGACGACAGCTCGGGGGCGACCGAACTAATGACCCCAGGGAGCTCGCGCACAATTGATCCGACCGCGTTGGCCGCTACGGGGGCGACGTTCCTCACGACGTCCTGGACGGACTCGCTGAGGTTCTTGGTCACGCGGGACATGTCGCCGATGTAGTTGCCCTCATCGTCGGTCTTGCCGAGCTCCGCAACCCAGTCCGTCCAGGCGCCCTTCATCTTCGAGATGGAGCCCTGGACGGTCTTGGCACCCTCCATGGCCGCGTAGCCCGACAGCCCGAGGTAGTCGACGTAGTCCACGAGCGCCTGCTGGCAGTCTGCCATGCTGTCGATGGTGAGGTCGCCGGCCTTTCCCTGCGCGACGCGCCATTCGTTGGCCTTGTCGATGACCTCCTGCATGCCCTCCTTGGTGCCCTTGATGCCGAGCCCCAGGGAGTCGAGCGTCTGGTACATCCCGCGGGAGACCGACATGAAAACGTCGGAGACCGTGTTCGGGTCGATGCCCTTGGCGCTCACGATGTCGGCCTGAGCCCTGATGACGCGGTTCGCGAGGTCGGCTGCTGCCCGGGCGTCACCGCCGAGCGACTCCTTGAGCCCCGTCGAGAGGAGGTTGACCCGCTCGAGGTAGTCGTTCTGCGATATCTGCATCTCCGAGAACGCGCTCTTCGACCGCTCCTCGACGGTGGACCACACGTCGTCGCCGAGCGACAGCTTGATGCCTCCGCTCAGCTGCTGGAAGTCGCCGAACGCGTCAAGGGACGACTTCGCTATGGCACCGACGGCGGCAGTCACGGCGGTCACTGCAGGTGCAGCGACCTTGGCTATGGACGAGAGGGCCTTGCCCGCCGCTCCGCCGATGGAGCCGAGCACCGAGCCCACCTTGGTCGCCATGCCCTTGAAGACGCTCACGACAGGCCCGACGACGGCTGAGGCCGCCTCGCGCACGAAGGAGAAGCCGGCCTTGGCGACGTTCGCGATGCCGCTGAGCGTGCGGCCGACCCTGCCCGTAATAGACGAGAAGGCCTCGCCGACGAACGAGGCGGTGCCGGACACCGTCCCCTTGAGAGCCGCCATCCCTGAGCTCGCCTTGGCCGACACCTCGGAGAGCGCCTCGCCGTAGATGGAGCCGAGCTTTCCGATGGGCGAGGCCTTGATGGTCCTCCCCATGTCGGCGAAGGCGTCGGAGTAGACGCTGCCGACCTTGGCGACCGCGCCGCGCATCCCCTCGCCGATGCCCCTCATGCGGTCGCCGAGGCCCTTGAATCCGTCGGAAAGCTTCTTCTGCACCGACTTGGACACCTCGTCGCTGGCCTTCTCGGCCGGGCTGCGCATCCCCTCGGCGAGCCTCTTGCCCGCGTCCTTGCCGGCGTTCTCGGCAGCCTTGGGGATGGTGTCGTTCAGCTTGCCCGCGGCGCTCTTCGCGCCCTTCGCCGCGCCCTCGGACACGCCGCTCTCGATGGCGTTGCCGGCCTCCTTGCCGGCGCTCACGGCGGCGGGCTTCAGCTCGGCGCTGATGCGCTTCTGGACGCCCTTGAGGGACGGGATGATCGTGATGTAGCCCTGTGCCACCTCTATGCGGCCTGCCATCTCGTCACTCCTTCCTGTCGAACCAATCGTCGAACTCGGCGATGGGGATGGCCCCGTGCCCGTAGCGCACGACGTCCTCATCGCCCCTCGTCCACGGCGTCTCGAGTGCGCTCGGACGCCGGACTGACCCCTTGCCGTTGACGCGCGTGTAGAGCCACTGCATGCCGCGCAGCTCGTTCACGAGCATGGCGAGCAGCTGGGCGTTGACCGACCCGCCCATCCACAGCACGCGCTCCCCGTCCTCGGGTCTCAGCGCGCGCATCGTCTGCGAGTCGGGCGGCAGATAGCGCAAGAAGTGGGCGAGCGACCGCATCTGCAGCCGCCCGCCCACGTCATCGAGCGTGTATGTGGTCATCGTCATGAGGTCGTAGTCGAGGGCCCCACCGTGCTCGCGCACGATGACGGCGAGGCGCTCTATTCCCCCTGGGTCACGCCGTCCTCGTCGGAGGCCTCGTCCCACGCGTCGAAGAACGCGTTCACGTCGTCCAGGTCGAGCTCCGACACGACGCTCTCGGGGACGTAGCGCCCGAGGAAGCGCTGGAAGGCGAGCGTCGCCTCGAAGCCGTCGAGCGGCTCCCCGCCCTCCTTGTAGAAGAGCATCAGCTCACTGGTCTTGAGCGAGCTTCGCAGCGGTACCTTGTAGGTGTGCTCCTCGACCACGTATGTCGGCTCGCCGTCCTCGCCGAGGACGAGCGCTCCGTCACCGTCCGTGACCGCCTGCTGGACGGGGACCACGACGTCGATGTAGCGGCGCTTGCGGTTCCCGAGCTTCACGACCTTCCTTGCCATCTTCCGCTCCCCTCCCGCGCTAGGCGCTCAGCGTGGTGCCGTCGTCGAAGTAGATGTGGATGTTCTTGCCGGTGCCGTCGTCGTAGGCGGACACCTCGGTCGGCACGGAGGCCATCGAGTTCGCGACGAATGTGACGTCGATGCCGTTGGTGACCTGCCCGTTCGGGATGAGGACGATGGCGCGGGCGTCGCCGTCCTTGAGCTTCCACGCGAACGCCTGGTTGGGCGCGAGGTCGGGGCCGATGGACAGGTGGATCTTCTGCCCCGCCTGCTGGGTGGCCGCGGTCCTGTCCACGTTGTCCTCGCCGAACTTGCGGCACAGGACGGCGTAGTTCATAAACTGCAGCTCGGTGTAGGTGACGGTGCCCGTGAAGTCGTCGAGGCCACGGCGCACCGTGCCGCGGTTCATCTCCTTGAAGTCGGTGAGAGAAAGCGTCGTGGACAGGGTGATGCCGTCCTCGCCGAGGTAGCCCGTCCCCGTGAACCCCTGGATGGCGGTGAGGGCGGCGTCGAAGTCGGCGGGGATGGTGGTGATGACGTCCCCTGCGAGGGCCGCGCCGGTGGTGGGCGTCTGGTCTGCCAGGGGTACGAAGATTTCCTTGCTGTTGAGTGCCATCGAGGCACCTCCTTAGTCTACGTGCGCCGCCCGGCAGCCGACCTCGCAGAGGAAGGTCGCCATGGGCGCGTCTTGGTGTTGCGGGTCCGTCTGCGGCTGGGGCAGGCCGCCGAAGCCGACGCCGTAGGTCTGGACCCCGCCGATGGGCGGGTAGTCCACGTTCATGGAGTCGAGGAGGGCGTACGCCTGCCTCGCGACGTCCATCGCCTCGGTCGCGTCCGCGCCGTAGGCGTCAACCCCCACGCGGTGGGAGTCGAGGACTGGCCACGTCCTGCCGCCGCCGGAGGAGCGCAGCACGACGAGCGGCAGGCGCTCCATGAGGTTGTCGGGGACGGGCTCGGGCACTGCGTCAACGCCGCGGCCGGTGAGCCACTCGGCGAGCGCGGCGGGCATGTCGATTGGCACCTCCACCTACATCGCCCCCTCGAGCTTGCGGTTCGCGATGAGCTGCCTCACCGGGTCCGGGTACTTGTGGGCGAAGACGGTCGCGATGGGGCGCGGCCCGTAGGGGCCGCTTCCGCCGACGGCCGAGCGCTCGTATCCGAGGCCACCCATGCGCCCGACAGCCTCCGAGGCGTGGGCGTGGAGCATGCCCTTGGTGCCGTCGGAGTTGAGCACCTGCTGGAACCCCTCCGACAGGTACTCGATTTCGAAGGTCGCGTCCGCCATGGCTACCCCCTCCACTCGACGAGCGGCGCCCGCATGTGCGAGACGGCGCCGGTCGGGCTGCGGACCTCCATCGGCACCCCGTCCACGAGCCACGTGCGCCCCTGGAACGAGACGCGGTCGCCCTGGCTGACGTCGGAGCCGGCGGGGCAGAGCAGCGTCGCCCTCGACAGGGACGCGTCGCGCTGGGCGCCGTCGAACTCCGTCTCGGTGGACGCGCCCTGCAGCGAGCACCCGGCGAGCTCGTGGGACTCGGCGTTCGCCCAGTCGGGCAGCTCGCGGCCTCCCCTCACGACCTTGGCCGCGCGCAGGACGGTCACCGCGTCAACGCACCAGCTCGGCAGCATCTACCTCGCCTCCGTAAGCCTGTATGCGGACAGAGCCGCGCGGTCGGACGCGGTCAGGTGCACGACGCCCTGCCCGGAGGTGGCGCTCTGGGCGTAGGACACGCTCACGCTTCCCGCGGTCTCCTGCTGGATGCCGAACGGCAGCGCGACGTCATGGACGACGCGGTGCGCAACGAGGGCGGCGAGGTCCTCGGGCACCTCGGCGAAGCCGGACGTGAAAGCCACCGTCACGGCACGCAGCCTGTCAGGCGTCGGGGGGAGCCTCAGCTGCCCGAGCTCTGACCACTCGCATCGCTCGGTGACGTCCTCTCCGAGCACGGTCACCTCGTCCAGGGACGTGACGTGCGCGGAAGGCAGCCATAGCGTGCGGGGACCGCCGTCGAACGTGGCGACACACCTCAGGCTCCCCGCGACGTGCCAGCCGCAGTGCGAACGGAAGCGCGCGGTCGTGGCGAGAATCGCCGACTGGATCCGACCGTCGCTGACGAACTTGTGGCCAGTCAGGTCGTGGAAGCCCTCGAGCGTCAGAAGTGGCTGGATCGTCTCTCCCTCGCCCAGCGACACGGAGTAGCCCCAAGGCGTGGCGCTAAGTGGCATCCTGCGCCCCCTTGGACTTGTTCGCGGCGTCGCGGCGCTTGTTGGCCGCAGTGCGGCGCTTCTGCTGCGCCTTGGGCTCGTCGACGGGCTCGTAGCCCTCGGGCTGCTCGCCCTCCTCGTACTGCCAGGTGGTACCGTCGGGCGCGCGGTAGATTCTCAGCATGCCGTCCTCCTTGACGTTCGTCTCTCCCTGTACGGGACGGCCCCGCCACGGGGAGAGGTCGTGGCGGGGCTCGTCAGCTTAGGATGATGCCGCGGTCAGCGTGACGTTGCAGAAGCAGGCGGGGCGCTTGACGGCGAGGATCTCGCGAGACTCGGCGCGGAGGCTGATGAGGTTCTGCTCGAAGTCCTTGTCGTTGCTGTTCGTGGAGTCGACGCGCACGCCGTCGCGCTTGCTCACGAGCTCGGCGGCCTTGGTGCTGCCGAAGGCGCCGACGATGACGTGGTTGGCGGTCACGTCGGCGTTCTTGACGAAGGCAAGCTCGAACAGGCGCTTGTACTCGGAGTCGCTGAACGGGTCGCCCGCGTAGAAGTGGCCGTCCTCGGCGACGGCGCCGCGCAGGATCTTCCAGATGGCGGGGGTCACGACGACCGCGTCGGCGGGGATGTGGGTCGTGTCCTCGACGGCCGCGGCGGCGTCGAGGATGCCCTTGAAGATGTCGACGGCGGTGGCGTAGGTCACGCTCGCGGTCTGCAGGCCGCTCGTGCCCAGGAGCGTGGTGACGGCCTGCGTCTGGCGGTTGGCGTTCAGGTCGTCGACGAGGTCGTTGTTGATGGCGTCGACGATGTACTCGGCGTCCTCGAACAGCTCCTCGGTGACCTTGGTGAAGCCGGTGATCTTCTGCAGGGTCGCGCTCTTGGGCTCGTACTCGTAGGTGACCTTGTTCTTGGTCGCGCCCTCGGCGGTGGTGCCCACGGAGCCCGTGACGGTCTTGTAGGCGAACCACGTGTGGATGGGGCTTGCAATGGTCTTGTGCGCGAACAGGTCGAGCACGGTCAGCGGCGCGGGAACGCGGCGCACAACCTCGCGGTCGTACTCGGGGACGACGAGGCCGGTGGAGACCGTCGGGTCGCCCGCGGTCACGGACTTGGCCGCGAACGGCGGGGCGATGACGCGGTTGTCCGCGAAGTCGTGGGACTCGCGGAACTTCACGAAGTGCTCGCCGAGGGACTTGGCCTTGGGGGCCTGCTCGACCTGCTTGGCGCCGCCCTTGGCGCCGAGCTGCTCGATGAGGGCCTTCTTGGCCTCCATGGTCTCGATCTGCGCGTCAATGGACTTGATGGACTCGTGGGCGGCCTCGATGGCTTCCTTGGTCTCGGCCTTGGCAAGCTCGTCCATGGCCGCCTTGCGCTGCTCCTGCAGCTCCTTGATGTTAGGCATGGTTGCCCTCCTTCTGGTCTGTGTTGATGCCGTAGGCGCTCAGCAGCGCCTGCCTGCGGTATGCCTCGATGTCCTCAGGCTCGTCCTCGCGGCCCTTGGGCGTGGCCTCGCCCTCGCCGCCCTCGGTCGTGCCGTCGGCATCGTTCGCATCGTTCTGGTCGGCCCCGTCGCCGATGAGCGCGTCCACCTTGGCGACGCACTCCATGAGCGACGCGCGGACGGCGCGCAGCTCGTCCTCGTCGGCCTTGCTGTTGCGGCGCCCTGACTTCGAGCCCGGCTCGGGGGCGCCCTTGACCTCCACCACGGAGGTGTCGGGGTTCGCGGGGTACATCACGAGCGAGACCTCGTGGATGTCCAGCTCCCGTAGCTCGTTGGCCTTGCGGCCGTCCTCGAGCTCGACCTCCATCTGGTCGATGACGTCGTAGGCGAAGCTGAACTTGCAGAGGCGCCCGTCCATGGCGAGCTCGCGTGCGCGCTGCGCCTCGGGCGTGGAGTCGAAGGTGGCCGTGAACAGCAGCCCGTGCTCGTCCTCGGCGAGGCCGGTCACGGTGCCGATGTAGCTCATGAGGTCGCCCGCGTCGTGGTTAAACAGGAGCGGCAGCGTGCGGCCCTCCGCCTCGATGCGCTCGATGCTGGCCGCGAACGCCCCCTTGGCGACCACGTCGCCGTAGAAGTCGGGCTCGCGCGTCCACGTCGACGCGTAGCCCGTGATGGAGCCGCCGTCGGCGCTGGGCGCGCCCTCGGCGGTCTTGGTGCGGATGTTCGGCATCTTCGTGCCTCCTGTCTGCATGAAAAAGGCCCCTTTCGGGGCCGTGGTCGGGTCTGTCTGCGTGGTCGCTAGTCGGGAATCGGGACGTTCTCCCACTTCTTGTAGGCGTCGAGGTAGGTCACGCGCCTGTCGCCGTCGTGGGTCAGCTCGTAGTACATGCCGTCGGGCACGTCCGTGCTGAGCAGCGCCTTCCAGTTCTGCAGCGTCTTGCAGGACCAGACCACGTACACGTCGTCGGCCGTGATGGCCATTCCGTCCGTCTTCTCGACGCGCTCGTTGTAGTAGTCTGCGACGAGCTGCTTGAATCGCTCTAGCATGCGTCCTCCTTACGAAAAAGGCCCCTCGCGGGGCGCGTGGTGTGTTATCATTGAGCTGCGAGCACCCATGGGGTAAGACCCCTAGAGGTGCTCGTCTTTTTGTTTGATGCCGTAGAGCTTTCCGTCGCTCACGAACATGAAGTCGACAATTTGCGGGTCGTCAAGCATGCGGTGGCAGCGTTCCGATGCCACACTCAGACTCATCTTGTCAAGCGATAGATCAATGACAAACCCCGGGCCTTGCTTCCCAAGCTTCCGCACGATGTCCTTGACCATACGAGACACTCTGTCGGAGTCTATGCGCTTGAAGTCGAAAGTCACGCCACCGATCAGTGCGTCACTAGTATTGCCATCCGTGTCCTTATGCGCATTGGGGTCCCTCAGCAGAACCTCTATACCCGCCTTTGACAGCCATCGCGCAAGCTGCGCCTCATGCCCCTTCACTACAGCAAAGTCCTCGACATGGATTGGGGCGTTGGTCGCCAGGCCCTCGATAAGGCTGGCATAACGGGCACGGTAGATGTCAACGCTCTTGTCGATATGTGGCGTGGTCACCCATACGTCAGCCAGCTCAGCATTGATTTGGCTCGCTTGGGTTCTAACGTCGTTAGGCGTGCCGACATAGAGACCGTCTGCCAACATGCGAACGTGTCCATCGTCATCTCCGCCTATAGGCAGTCTGTCGTCACCGCCACCAGAGCCTCCGCCATTACCATTCTTCTCCACCCCCACGTCGATCGTGCAGTGGCAGTTGACGGTCTCCTCTGCGGGAAGGCCGAGGTCTCCCGGGTAGTCGGCGCCGTTGCTGAAGCGCTCGTCGAGGCCGACCGTCTCGCCGTCCATGGCGGCATGGGAACTGCGCGGGCTCTTGGAGCCGTGGTGTCGCCACGTCTTGGTGCGCCTCACCGTGTCGGTGTCGCGCGGGTAGGCCTGCCGCACCGCCTCCTTGGTGGCGAAGCCGCATACGGCGGTGGCGAAGGTGAGCGCGCCGCGCACGGCGCGGTTGGCCGCGTGGTCGAGGAACGAGCGCTCGGCGGCGGTGATCGCGTTGGGGTCGCCGACGTCGAACTCCAGCATGTTGGCGGCCAGCTGGTGCATGGTCCCCTCGTTGAAGAGGTGGGCGCGCCTCACGGCCATCGCGTGCACGAAGTTCTCCGTGCGCCTGGAGTCCCACGCCGAGGCGGGCTCCTCTATGTCGGACATGGCGGCCATGCCGCGCAGGTCGCAGAGCTTCCTGAAGAGCGGCTCGAGGTCCTCGCCAAGCTCGCGGTCCCAGCGGAGCATGTCCCACCACCACGGATACTCGTCCGCGGCCTTGCGAGCCTTAGGTTCCCCCGCGCGGAGGTCGGCGAACACGCGCCGCGCCTGCCGCTCCATGGCGCGCGTCAGAGTGGCCTCGATCTCCGCCACCGAGTCCTCGGGCGGCTCGGAGCTGGTCTTGAGCAGCGTCACGGAGACCTTCGCGCCGCCGTCACCGAAAGGGGCGGCATCGCCGCCCGCGGGCTCCACGCGCACGTCCTTGGCGGGTAGGGACTTCTCCTCTGCCAGCTGCTTCGCCGCGACGGCGATGGCGTCCGCGAGCGCCTTGGCGAGCTGCTCCGGCATCTCCGGCGCGCCCTTGGTGGGGTCGGTGTCCCTGGGCGAGGCCAGCCCGCCCTCGGTGACGTTGAGCGGCACGATGAGCTCGTCGCCTCCCGGCAGCGCGGGGAGGTTCATCCTCGCGCGCGCCTCGTTTCGCAGCATGAACGGGCCGCCGACGCTCGACTGCAGCACGCCCGCCTGCTCCTCGAAGGACGCGGCCAGCTTGGAGCTGAGGTCGAACTCGCAATAGTTGCGCTCGGGGTCCAGCCCAAGCGCCGGCACCAGCTCCAGGTTGATGCGCTGCTGAATCATGGTGAAGATGTTGCCGAGCGAGTCGGCGTAGAGCGCCCGCGCGTTGTCCTTCGCGCTCGCGTAGGTCTGGCTCTCGGAGTGCCAGATCATGGACGGGTTCACGTGATAGACGCCCGCGACGTCCTCGCGGGCGAGCCTCGTGGCCTCCTGCCACTGGGCCTCGCGGGCGTTGAAGGTCGTGGACTCCAGCCGCATGCCGTCCTCCAGCAGCGGCGTCCCGCCCGTGTCGGTTCCGTCCTTGCCGGCAAACCGCGCCTTCCATGACTTCGCGAAGCGGTCCCTCGCGCCTGGAGACCACTCGGCGCCTGCGGGGCGGCTTATCCACTGCGAGACGCGCCCGCCGTTCTTCCAGACGCCGTTTCGGTACTCCCATGCGCTGATCTGCTCGCTGAGCACCTGCTTCAGCGCCTCGATGGGGCTCGACACCCCCAGCGTGCCGCGTGGGTCATACGCGAAGAACCTCACGCAGTCCCCTGCGTCGAGGGTGGCGCATCCTCCCGTGTAGGGGTTGGTCACGATGTATGCGCTCGGCTCGAAGCCGTCCTCGGTCCGCTGCCCGTCGACCCACGCCCACGGGATGAGCCTGATGGCCCATCCGCTCGGCGCGTCCTCGTCAGGGTAGCGGAACCAGAGCGCGCTGCCCCAAAGGAGCACGTCGGAGGTGGTCCCGCGCACCAGCTCGTAGGTGGTTGTCCCCTTCGACGGGCGCGAGAGCAGCCTGGCGAGGTCGCTCTTCGTGTCCCTTGGGCGGTCCGTGTCCCCCTCGCGCACGTAGCATTTCAGAGGCACCCCCGCGACGTTGTCGGCGAGGAAGCTCACCACGGCGCGGAGCGCGGGCTGCTGCCTGTACAGGTCGTTCGGCGTAAGGCCCTGCACTCTCGCCACGGTGGCCATGTGGTCGTAGACCACTATCCTCCTGTAGCCGAAGAGCGCCGCGATGGCGTCGGTGAGCGCCATGGGCACCTCCTTCATTTCGTATGTTGCGTCAGTCGAGCGTGATGAGGTCCGAGTCCTCGTAGGCACTCGCCCTCTGAGGCTCCTCTATGTCTGTCGCGAGCCCGTGGGCCATGGTGACGGCCACGAGCGGCGAGATGTCCTCTATCGACTTCTTGCGGTCCCACGCCCAGGCGCCGTCGCCCATGGGGCGGGTCACCGCGACGTTGGCGGCGAGGTCCAGAACGGGCTGGGGCCGATGGATGATCGGCGTGGCTGCCGCCTCGCCGTCGTCGTCGGACGCGGGGTCGAGCGCCGCGACGGCATCCCAGAGCCTGCCGCACCACGCGCCGAGCGAGCGCCCGACGCAGCGGGTGACCTCGACGCCGTCGACAGCCTCGAGGAAGTCGGCGAGCGCCGAGACGGGCGCGCCGTTGCCCTGGAGGGCGACGCGCATCCTTCCGCCGTAGCGCTCCACGCGCTCGCGGAACCAGTCCACGACCCACTTGATGCCTCGGCCCCTCGCCACGAGCTCCACGTGCAGGTCGCGGGCCGGCGTGAGGCCGCACACCGCCACGTATGCCGTCGAGCGGTCGTAGCTCGCGTCCACGCCGAACCACAACGGGGAGTCTGGCGCGACCTCGCTCGTGGGATCGATGCCCGCCTCCCACGCACCGCGCGGAAACGGCGGCTCGGTGGTGGCGGTGACCCATTGGCAGAGGTCCTCGACTCGGAACTCGTCCTCGGGGTCGCTCGCGCAGTCGGTCGCTATGGTCGACTCGTCCAGGAACCCGTAGCCCATGGACGGGTTCGCCTGGGCCCACGCGTCGCGGTCCCACTTGTCGCAGTTGGGCGGCGCGCTCCACTCGAATATGGCGATGGAGCTCATGGCGTCCATGACCTCGTCGGACATCTCCTCGTCCGGCTCCACGGAGAGGCCGTCGGCCTCGGCGCAGATGCCGTCGGGGTCGCCGATGGCGCGATGGGCCTGCAAGCGCAGGTGTCGCAGCACGACTGACGTTCCGTCGCCCGCGTTGCTCATGCACCAGACGAGGCCGGAGCGGACCGCCTTGGTCGTCTTGCTGGCGGCGCTCCACGCCTGGAAGGACTGGTGCTCGCGCAGCTCGTCCAGAAGCACGAGGTTGGAGGTCTTGCCGCGCGTGTTCTTGCGGTTGGGCGTGGCCACCTTGTATCGCCGGTAGCCCTCGAGGCGCAGCTCCTTGCTGCCCTTGCCCTGGAAGATGCGCTCTATCTCCCCCGACAACTCCGCGTGGTCCTGGGCCTTGTTGACGGCGCCCTCCCAGACCTCCTCTGCCTGGCTGAGGTCCTGCGCGGTGCCGAGTATGAGCGAGGCCCCGAGGACGTAGAGGAAGAAGAGGGCGAGCACCATGCCCATGACCGACTTGCCGTTCTGTCGGGCAACGAGCACGATCACGATGCGGAAGCGGAGCGTCCACTCCCCATCGAAGTCGCCGACGATCTCGAGGCCGTGGACGAAGAGCCACCTCTCCCACGGCAGCAGGTCGATGTCGAGGTAGCTGCCCGCGAAGTCGATGACGTCGTAGCCGAGCGTGGTCTCGGGCGTCAGCTCGCGCAGCGGCGGCGTCCAGACCCTGGGCACCTCGCAGCCGCGTCTCACTCGGACTTGCCGCTCTGCTTGAACTTGCCGCGCAGGTCGCCGAGCGTGCCCCTCTTGGCCGGCTCCTTCGGCTGCTCGCCCTTCTCGGGCAGCAGGCCGAGCGCGTCGCAGTACGAGAGGAACGACGCCGGGGTCGCGTAGCGCATCGCCGGAGTGCCGTTGGGACCGCTCCCGTCGAGGAAGTCGGCCATGTGCCGCAGCATCGCTATCGGCGCCGCATGCCTCTCGAGGTCGAGGGCCCCGCCTTCTGACGCCGCCTTGATTGACCTCTCGACGGCATCCCTCATGGGTGTGTCGGCCATGCCTCCACCTCCTCGGTGTGCTGGGAAAAAACGAAGCTGCCGGAATGGGGAATTATTGCGTTCGGCGGCCACCATCGGCCGACCGGGCCGCCCAAGATTCCGACACCCCCACCCCTCTGGGCCCGATCGGGCTGGCGGGATGCGCCTTCGCCGCGCACCTTGGCGCGAAGCGAGGCTCACCAGGCGCGGGACGGGGTGCCCATCTCGTTTACGCCAGCCCTCGTTCCGCGCGAAGAGTTGCAGTGGAAGTGGGCGGCGACAATGTTCGTCGGCTCGAGCGCCAGCTGCGGGTAGAGGGACCGGGGCTTCACGTGCTCCGGCGACCACGCCATCACGTCGCCCCCGCGGGTGTACGGCCCGAGCGAGTAGTCGATCGGGTCAGGGCACCACCTGCACGGTGCGTTCGCCTTGCGGTCCCGCTCGAAGAGCTGGAGCCGGAGCCTGCGCCCCTGGGCGCTGTTCCACAGATCGGCCATCGCGTCCTCCCGAAGGTTCGGTGCCGCCGACGGCCCAGCCATGCGTGACGCCAGCGGCGGCACGGGGCGAGCGTGCCGGCCTGGGACCAGGCCGGGGGACGCCTTCTCGGGCAACGGGGTGGGCGGTCACGGACGGCCCCTCCCCCATCCGCCGACGGACCCCCCCGTCCCCGGCAACAAAAAGGCCCCCGCTCGCGCGAGGGCCGATGTCTTGCACCTTAGTCATACCATTGTCGGCGACACTGTGCCATCTAGCTGGGTCTAGCTCTGAAACGGCTATTCCTCGGCGCGGCCCGTGCCAGCCATCACGGCGAGCAGCCCCCACCCGTCGCATGTATCGAGCGCGACCTGGGCCTGCTGCCAGACGTACTGCTCCGAGTAGCCGAGCATGTCTCCGATCTGGGCCCAGGTCATGCCGCCGAGGTAGTGGTGGAAGATGGCGTCCG
The DNA here is from genome assembly GCA_017460265.1 of Atopobiaceae bacterium. Lineage (GTDB taxonomy): Bacteria > Actinomycetota > Coriobacteriia > Coriobacteriales > Atopobiaceae > UBA1367. The sequence continues at coordinate 16,845 of JAFUBJ010000268.1, forward strand.
CGCGCCAGCTCACGAGCGCCCAGA
>JAFUBJ010000269.1 GCA_017460265.1 Atopobiaceae bacterium
ATGATGAGGATGCTGACCATCGGGTCGGCCATCATGGAGTAGAAGCGCTTGCACTGCGGATCCTTCTCGGCTTCCTTCAGCTTGTTGGGGCCGTGTTCACTCAGCCTCGACGCCGCCTCGGCGGCACTCAGACCAACCACGGGGTCGGTCTTGACTTCGGCAAGAACGTCGCTTGCCTCGACAAGGTATTCCCTCATCGCACTCCTCCTGGGTCGTTTATCCCTCTGCGGCCAGACAGATTGATGCCCGATCATAATTCCCCAGGAGGGGCAAGGGCTCACCAAGGCTGCCATGTCAGACCGCCTGTACCTAGCGGTACATATTAGCGCAAAGAGCGGGGGCGAACACCGACGATGTTCGCCCCCTCACAACGAAGCTTATTTCGAAACCTCGCCAGAGGTCGGATTGTAGGTGCTTTCGCCGCGCTTCTCGCCCATTACGTCGGCCTCGGAGAGGGTCACCCACTTGACGCCCTTGCGGGTCTCGTAGGCATAGGCCAGGTGGATCATGCCGTCGGCAGCCTGCATGATGCAGGGATACTCGTACTGCATGTTGTTGGCCTTGTTCTCGTCACCCACAAAGCCCTGGCCACGCTCGATGTGGCGGATCAGCGGGAAGGTCTTGCCGCCATCCTCGGAAAGCGCGATGCTCACGGGGCAGCGGAGGCCAGGCCACGCGCCACGGTTTGTGTAGCTGGCAGGGGCGCTCGAGTGGTTGTAGGTCACGGCGATGCGGCCGCTCGTGAGCTTGATGGCGCAGATGCCGGAGTTGTTGTTGGGGAGCACCGTCGGCTCGGGCTCGGTCCACGTGTCACCGTAGTCGAAGGACTCGCTGCGGTAGATCCAGTCGGCCTCGCGGGAGCGCATGAACTCCACCAGGTGGCCATCCTCGAGCTCCACGACGGTCGGGTGCACGCGGCCGGCCGAGTTGGGAACCATCACCTGACGCCAGGTCTTGCCCTCGTCGTCAGAGATCTGGAAGGCGGAGGGGTCGCCGGCAAGCGCGTTGGCGCTGTCCGTGCACAGCCAGTTGCCATAGATCCAGCGGCCGTTGGAGAGGATCTGGATCGGCTGGCGCGAGAAGGTGCCCTCCTCGGGGAAGACGATCTCGGGCTCGCTCCAGGTCAGGCCGTCGTCCGTGGAGACCTGCTTCTTGACCTGGGCGGTGTACTGCATGTTGTCCTTGCCGGGCTGACGGCCCTTCTGCGAGGTGTACATACACCAGATCTCGCCGTTAGGAGCCAGGAACAGCGACGGGTTCTGGTCAGAGCGGTCGTCGTCGTGCGAGATGTAGGTAGGCTCGCTCCACTGGTCAGAGCCCTTCTCCAGACGGGAGACCACCACGTTGATGTCGGTGTCGCCCTCGTAGGTGCCAGCAAACCAGCAGCACAGGATGGTACCCGCGGGGGTCTCCACCAGACCGGGGCCGTGAGCGGTGGTCCAGGGACCGGGGTTGATGAAGGCCTCGGTGATCTTCATCTCGGAGTCATAGTAGACCTGCCCGTCGGGGGTGAGCCTGTTGAGGGTCTTGATTGCCATGGTCTGTTCCTTCCTCTTGCTTACGTACTTGCTCTTTATCGCCCTTTCGGGCATGCCATCTGGCGCAAGCGCCAGACCGTTACCTAACCGGAAGCTTCATGACCACCTTGCGGTAGTGGTGAGGCTCTTCAACGTGCGAGATGGCCTTGTGGCCGTCGTGTGGAAACGCCGCCCAGAACATGCCTGCGCTCACGAGCAGATGGTGCTCTCGGGAGCCGTCGAGGCGCTCCTTGTCGGTTGCCTCGTCGTAGGCGATGGCGCTCGTCAGGTCGCCGTACTCCTGCCATGCAATCTCCTCAGAACCCTCCAGCACGAACTGCACGTCAATGAAGTTGCGATGTGCCTCAAAGGTGCCCTCGCTCAAGGGCGCGGTCTCGCCCTCCTGCACCAGGAGGAACCCGCCCTCAAACTCGTGCCGTCCCACCTCAAGGCCGCTGCCGTCGCCCATGGCGGCAAGCCCGTCCTCGAGGTGCGGAAGCAGTGACGCGTAGTCGCGCACATGCTTGATGCTGTCAACAATCATCGTTGCCCCTCTTCTTAACAGCCCTATCCAAGACGCGTCAGGCTGCCGTCAGCCTCGCGCGCCCAATCCTTGACGTAGTCCCAGCCGAGGGCAATCGCACGCGGGTCAACCGCATGTGCCAGTCGCTCGACCGTGACGAAGCGGTAGTAGACGGGGTTGCCCTCGTCCGTGGACTTCCAGCCCTGCACCCAGAAGCGCGGATCGACGTGCTCCGTGGTGTCGGAAGCAAAGCCCGAGGGAGTCTCGGCGTCATAGCCCTGCTCGCCGGAGGCATCATAGGCACGCCAATAGGAGAGGTTCTCCGCCCAAGACCAGGCGCTCTTGTCCTCGGCCGTCAGCGGCCAGATACGTCCCTTGGGCATGCCCATGGGGTCAGCCAGGCCGGCAAACTGCACGAAGGGCATGCGATAGTCAAAGGCGTGCTTCTTCTGGTCGGAGAGCTCACGCGTCGGCGAGGTGGCAGCATCAGAAGGCTCGATATCCTTGAGCCTGGAGCGCGGGTTGAAGGCGATGAGGCCCGCCTTGCTGTCGTCAAGCGTCTCCAGATAGCTTACGTGCGGACCATTGAGCGCCACGGCACCCGCAAAGACGTCAGGGTAAGACGATGCGAGCGCGTTGGTCATCATCGAGCCCATGGAGAAGCCCGACACGTAGATGCGACGACGATCGATGGGAACGACCTCGCCCATGTGCTCAATGAGCGCGAGGATGAAATCCACATCGCTCGGAAGGCGCGGATCATCCCAGCCATTCCAGCGCATCTCGATGGAAGCGTCGGGGAAGACGCAGGCAAAGCCGTCGCGGTCAGCGAGGTCGGCCCAGCCACTCTGCTCGGCACCATAGAGACCCATGCAGTTGATGCCGTGCAGGTAGATGACGAGCGGCATGGGCTCCGTGGCGGTGCGCAGGCGCTCGGGGACATACTCGAACCACGTGCGTGGCAGTCCGTCGGAGAGGCTAAGCGAGGTGTCATCGACATGTCCCACAAAACCGCGGGCCGCAAAGTCAACGCGCGGCTGGTAGATGCCATAGACGTCGTTGCGCCACCGGCGCGTCTCGGAGAACATCTGCTCCCAGGCGTCGCGCACCTCGTCGGCGGAAAGGCCGTTGGCAGACTCGTAGTGGCGGACGCAGGGGTTCTCAGCGTTTGCGTGGCAGACCACGCCACGGGCGAGCTCGGTGGTGACGGTGGTCGCGTTCTGGGCGCAAAGTCGCTCCGCGTACGGCGCATTGTCCTCGTAGAGCCAGGCCACCTGCTCGGCACCCTCCCCCTGGGGAGCCTCGAAGCCCTCCGGGAAGGCACCCACCATGACTGCGGCCGCATCAAGCGGGCGCGTGGCGGCCAGCATGGCTGCCATGGCCGAGCTCTCGGGCGTGGTGGCCAGGTAGAAGATCATACCGTTGAAGCCAGCGACGCCGCCCTTGGAGCCAGGTAGCGCGACAAAGCAGCGCACAAGGAAGTCCGCGTCGTCGTCACGGGCAGGGTCAGCCGCATAGTTCCATCCGTCCTCCAGCGGGTTGGGGAAGAGCACCACAAAGTGGTTGTCCTCGGCAAGTTCGGCAAGGCCAAGGCCCTCAAGCAGCGCAGCCGCGCTCTCGAAGGTGGCATCGTCGCGCAACACCATGAGCACCTGTCCCTGCTTGGGATGCGGACAGCCACTCTTGGGCACGTAGGAATACATGGTGCGGTCCGCGCCACGGGCAACGTCCACATCGTTTTCGGGGTTCAGCTTGCCCGAGGTAGTTCCCAGTACCTGCTCCTCGATGAGCTCACCGCCAAACGGCGAGTGGCAGACCAGCGGGTTGACGTCGTTTCTCATGCCTGTACCTCCTCAACCGTGTGCGAGCCCTCGGGCCGCCTAAACTTGCTCATAAACGCCCATGCCGCCCGCGCCTCGTCGGCGATGGCGCCGTGGGGCATGTCGCGTGCCGTGGTGAGCCCCACGCGCACGCTGCCGTCAGCGTTGACAAACACGCGCGAGCTCAGGCGCTCGCCCTGCGCGTAGCCCACCTCGGCGGTATAGCGGTTGGTGCCGTCCCAGACCTGCTCGCCCTCGCGCGCGCAGCCGTTGGGCGGAAGCACCTCCACGAGGTCTGCTGTGCGGTCGACCACGCCCTTGTCGTCGGAGTCGCCGGTGCAGATCCAGAAGGGCAGCTCGTAGTCACCCGCAGCAAAGGAGGGGTGGTAGAAGTAGTCGCCCAAGCCGCTGCCGGTGATGGCCTCCACGGAAGGCGCGTTCCACGGCGACACCGCGGCGAAGAGCCAGGGGCGCGTGGTGGCCTGCTGGCATGTGTAGGCGCCGCCGTTGGAAAAGCCCGTCGCGTAGACACGGGTCGTGTCACAGCCATAGGCCTTTGCCACGTCGGCAACCAAAAGCTCGAGCACCTCCGCGTCGCGCTCGGCCGACCAGATGTTGTACGGAGAGTCGGGCACGGCAACCATGAAGGCCTGCGTCTCGTCAGCCAGAGCCTCCCAGCCGTTCTTGTCGGCAAAAAGGTACGAGGGCTCTCCCCTGCCGTGGATGGAGATGACCAGCGGCAGCCCCCAGGCCTCCTCGCGAGACATGCCCCCGGGCAGATGCAGGGCGTAGTGGTAGGAGTTTCCGCCAACCTCCACCACGCGGTGCTCGAAGCGCCCCTCGCGGTAGAACTCCTGACGGCTCTGGTGCCACGCAAGCTCGCCGTCGGGACCGTTCTTCCAGCGGATCGTGTGGCAGACAAACTCGCGCATGGCACGCACGGCCAGGGCGGGCTCCGTGCCCGTAAGCTCGGGCGACACCCGCAGGCTCCAGCTGGGGCCGCCGGCCGCGCGCAGGTGCGCGACCAGCGCCTCGTCGCAGGCAGAGCCCATGAGCCACGCCGCCACCGGAACCTCGCGGTTGAGCGCGTGGTAGGCGTTGGACGGATGGGCAACAAACCAATGGTCAGAGGACTTGTCAGCGGCAGAAAGGTCTGTCGGGCAGCCGTCAACCAGCACATATGACGCGGCAAAGGCAGGATGCGCCACCATCACGCCGCCGGCATGAACGGCGCCCTCCTGGTAACCCACCAGGCTGATGAGTGGCTCCCAGGCCCAAAGTCCTCCGGCGCGGCCGGGGATGGACATCCGCGCAGGCGCCACCAGCTTTCGGCAGGCAGCACGATACGCCTCACGAGCCAAATCGGCGGGCGCACTGGCCCAACCATCAGGTACGACCGGCGCCACAATGACGCCGCCTTCGGCCTCGACCTCATCTATCCAACCGCTCTCGCGGGCAAACGCCGCCACGTCGTCAAGACTGCGCACGCTGGCATCAGGCACGCACAGGACCACGGTACGCACCGGGTCGGCGCAGGCCCTCGTGGACGCATAGCTCCAATAGCTGCAGTCAGACATGTGACACACCTCTCAAACGCGAAAGCGGGCAGATGGTTAAGGTCCAGGGGGGGTGCCCCGCCCGAAGGGGCGGACGGGGCACCAAGGAAGGGAAGGCTTACATCGGGAAGACGAGGACGGCACCCAGGGACATGGCCGCGATGCGGATGAAGTACATGGGCACGGTGAACTTCCAGAATTCGGGCAGCGTGTACTTGCCCATGCCGTAGATCATGGCCGGCAGACCGTCGACGGGCATGTAGCCACCCTGCCAAGCGGAGAGCATGACGGCGGCGCAGGCGGCCAGCGGGCTGACGCCCAGCTGCATGCAGGTGGCAACAGCGATGGGGCAGAAGATGAACGCGGAGCCGATGTTGGAGCCCGTAAAGGTGGCGCACGTGGAGGTGAGCAGCGAGAACACGAAGACGATCATGAACGGCGACCACCCTCCGGCGACGCCCGCAACTGCCTCGCCAATCATGGAGGTCAGGCCAGAGTCGGCAAGCGCATTGGCGACGGGGATGACGCCAGCCATCATCAGGATGACGGGAGCAAAGATGTTGTCACGGAATTCCTTCCAGGTGACGACGCCCATCAGCATGAGGATGAAGGCGCAGATGCCAGGCACGACGTAGGCAATGTTGCCCAGCTGGCTCATGAGCATCATGGCGATGACGGAGATGATGAACAGCGCGACGGTGATCTTCTCCTTGGTGGGATCCATCTGGTTGGCAGCTGCGTCACGGTTGGCCTTCTGCTCCTCGGTGGCGTCGGCGATGGGGTGGCTCGGCA
>JAFUBJ010000270.1 GCA_017460265.1 Atopobiaceae bacterium
ACCTTCTTGTCGTCAGACTTGATGACCTTGTCCACCGCGATGGTGCCCGTGCGCTCGAACTGGAAGGCCACCGAGCCGCTGGTGCCCAGGTTGCCGCCCGCGTGGGTGAAGGCGGAGCGCACGTCGGCGGCGGTGCGGTTCTGGTTGTCGGTCAGGCACTCGACGTAGACCGCGTCGCCTGCGGGGCCGTAGCCCTCATAGGTGATCTCGGAGTAGACAGCCGCGTCAGCGCCGGAGCCAAAGGCCTTGTCGATAGCTGCCTTGATCTTGGCGTTGGGCATGGACACCATGCGGGCGCGCTGCACGGCGGCGGCAAGCGTTGCGTTGTTGTCCGGGTTGGGGTCTCCGCCGAGCTTGGCGGCAACGGTGATGTTGCGCGAGAGCTTGGAGAAGAGCGAGGAACGCTTGGCGTCGATGGCTGCCTTCTTATGCTTTGTGGTGGCCCACTTAGAGTGTCCGGACATAGGTATCTCCTTTGCGTCTTGGCTGAAACATATCGATGATACGCGAGGGATGTTAGGTTTTTCAAGGGTTTGTGGCCAATGTGCGGACGATGCACACGTTATGGTGTGGGCTGGCGTGCGTCGGTGTGCGCCCATCCGGACGATTCCCGGGCCGCCACCGTCCGGGTCGACTCCCCACGCGCCCATCCAGACGATTCCTGGGCCGCCATCGTCCGGTCAGGCTCTCCGTGCGCCGATCCAGACGATTCTCGGACCTCTAACGTCCGGTCAGGCTCCCCGTGCGCCTGTCCAGACGATTCCCGGGCCGCTACCGTCCAGGTCGACTCCCCATGCGCCGATCCAGACGATATACAAACCCGTACCGACTGGTCCGACTCGGTTCACGCCCATCCAGACGATAGGAGCCCACGTATCGTCCGAGCCAACTCCATACCCGCCCGAACGGTCACACCAACACGCTAAACGGTCAAACCACACACTCGCTTATGGAGAAACCATCAACGCCTTTTCGCACTCAGCCACCAAACGAAGCCCCATGTGACCAAGCACGCCCCTCCCAACCTGCTTGAGGCATCTCTCAAGTCAGCTACCTGCTAGCCAAGGTGCAGGAATCCACAAATTTCCTGCTAGCACACACGCGCACAATGGGGCGCCATCGCCTAAAGGAGGTTGTCATGCGCACATCAACAAGCACCATCATCACGAATCTAGCAGCCACGGCAGATGCCAAAAGGCTCTGCATCACATGCCCAGACGGAAGCCTCCACCGAAAGCTGAATCGCCTCGTAAGCACGGGCGAGCTCGTATCGCCTTGGCGCGGAATGTTTGCCGTGACTGAGCAGTGGAACAACCTCAAGCCACTCGAGCAGTACCGCCGCGTTGTGCGAACTCTTTCAAAACGCTATCCTAGCTGGACATTTTCACATTTCACCGCAGCCATCATGCACGGACTGGAAATGTCATACCGCAACATTAAACCGATTCACCTCGCGGTTGGTCCAGACTGTCGGACAAAAAACACCGACAAGATTACGCGCCACGTCATTAGTGGCGAAGAGTTTGTGCTGGCAGATGGCGTGCGCGTGACCCCTCTCAAGAGGACGGCGCTGGACTGCCTGATTGACCTGGACTTCCGCCGCGGGCTGGCCATCGCGGACTCCGCCTTGCGCGTGGGCGGGATGACGCGGGCGGAGCTGATTGCCTATATCAAGTCGCGCTCGGACGTGCCTGG
>JAFUBJ010000024.1 GCA_017460265.1 Atopobiaceae bacterium
CACGCAGATCGAGGCAGCGCAGGCCGCCTCGTCAAGCGCGCAGGCCCACATTGACGAGCTGTCCGGCGAACGTGACCGCCTCTCCTCCAACCTTGCCGCCCTCAAGGCCGAGCACGAGGAGTCCCTGCGCCCCTATAAGAACCTCATGGACACCACCAAGGGACGCTCAGACGACGCATCCGTTGCGCTTGCAGACGCCCGCCGCACCGTGAAGTCTGCCGAAAGCCAGGCCAACGACGCGATCCGCCGCCGCGACCAGCGTGTCTCGGCTGCCAACCGCGCCGTTGACAATGCTCAGGAGCGACTCCGCAGGGTACAGACAGAGCTGGACAAGCTTCAGGGCGACCCAGACGCGCCCATCACGGCGCTTCCCAAGATGCGTGACGAGCTTGTCGCCGAGCGCGCGCACCTCGACTCCGCCCGCGAGGACGTTGACAAGGTCACCGCCGAGACGCAACAGGCCGTGGAGGAGGCGCAGGCACGCCTGTTTACGCTGCGCCAAACCCTCGAGAGCGCAGAGCGCACGGCCGAGGACGCAAAGCGCGAGGCGACGGCGAGTCGCGAGGAGTACGACCGCCTCTATAAGGAGGCAAAGGCCGCGGAGGACGAGCTCGAGTCCACCATCAAGGAGCGTACGCGTGACATTGCCGCCGCGACCAAGGACCGCGACGCGGCGGAAAGACGCATCGACGAACTTCAGATCGTCCTGGACGAGGCAAACGACATCCACGAGACCCCCGAGGTCACGAGCAAGCTTCGCGAGCGCATCTCCGCCGGCCAGGCCGAGCTCGAGCGGCAGGGCCAGGAGTTTCAGGAGCTCACGCAGTCAGAGAGGGAGCTGAGGGAGACGACGCGCAGCAAGCGCATCCTCTTCGTTGCCGTGGTCGCCTTCAGCGTGGTGCTCATGGTGGCGCTCGGCTGCTTCCTGCTGCTCAGGAAATAGGGAGGGCTCTCAGCATACCTAGACCGGCCGGGGGACACAGCCCCCCGGCCGGTTTTTATACAAGGTCGGCCTGGGCGAGCATGATGCCGAGCGCCACGGCAAGCCCGTCGCGCAGGCTGGAGATGTCTATCCACTCGTCGCGCGTGTGGGCAAGCGCCCCTCGGATGGCGCCGACCGTGTTGGCGCAGATGCCCATGCTCAAGGGGATGTTGGCGTCCGTCGAGGCCGGATAGTCACGTGCCTCCTCGCCCGTCACGTCATGGATGACATCGCAGGTTGCCTGCGTCATGAGATCGAGCTCGCAACTGTGGCCGGGCTGGCTCGCCGGACGTATGCCAACCTCCTCGACCGACACGTCCACCTCGTCCGTACGATACCGCTCCACCACGCCCTCCATCTGGGAGCGCAGGTCCCGCAGCACCTCATCGGAAAGGGAGCGATACTCAAACAGACAGCTGGCCTGCGCCGCGATGACGTTGACGGTGGTCCCGCCCTCGATGCTTCCCACGTTGACGGTCGTGGTCACCTCCTTGGGAAGACGCATGCCATAAAGGTCTTGGACCAGCGCGCAGAGGCGCTCGACGGCATTGGGCCGACCAAAGTCCATGAACGAGTGCCCGCCCTGCGTCTTGACCGCAATACGCCAGCGATGTGACCCCACCGCCGTCGACACCACGCCGGGAAGGTAGAGGTCAAACGAATAGAAACGCCTTATGCGCGAGCCGTAGGCATCAAACAGGGCACGGGTCCCCTTGAGGTTTCCCAGCCCCTCCTCGCACGAGTTTGCCACGACGAGGGCGCCCACGCCCTTGGGAAGCAGCTCGGGATGGTGCGCAAGGTGGCGCCCTGCCAGGAGCACCGCGACCAGGTTTGCCGTATCGTCACCGACACCGGGCGCAAGCAGGCGGCCTCCCTCCTCGCGCAGGGGAAGCATGTCCATATCGGGAAAGACGACGTCCGTGTGGGCCGCAAAGACCACAAGGTCGCACGTGCCATCGTCTTCAATCGGGCAGACAACGTTCAAGGCATCGTCCACGAAGGCTCCGGACATGCCGTTGCGCGCCATCCAGTCATGCACAAAGGCGGCGCGGCGCTCCTCGTGGTGAGACGGCGCGGGAATGCGCGCCAACGTGCGGAGCAGGTCCAACGCCTCGTCCTCATGTTCCCGGGCAAACGCCCGCGCAAGGTCAAGCCGCTCTGGTCTCATGGGTGCTCCTTACCGTTGTCACAGCGATGGGTCATCTGGCTCGCTACGCAATGAGCATGGCGTCACCAAACGAGAAGAACCGGTAGCGCTCTGCGATGGCCTGCGCGTATGCGTCCATGATCTGCTCGCGCGTGGCAAAGGCCGAGACGAGCATCATGAGGGTCGAGCGGGGAACATGGAAGTTGGTGACCATGGCGTCGACCACATGGAAGGTCGAGCCTGGCATGAGGTAGAGGCTCGTGGTGGCATTGGCCCGCTCCACCACGTCTCCTCTGCCCGTGATGGCGGCGGAGTCTTGGGCGGCCTCGAACCGCCGTGCGACCATGGGAGGCTCGAAGACCGGCGCATCATGGTCGAAGGCGCTCTCGAGCGAGCGCACCGACGTGGTGCCGATGGCAATCACGCGATGCCCCGAGGCCTTGGTCGCATGAACGGCGTCCACCACCGACTGTGGGACGTGGTAGCGCTCGGTATGGATGGTGTGGTCGCGCGGATCGTCCTCTTCCACCAGGCGGAAGGTGTCGATGCCCACCTCGAGCTCGACCTCCTCCCAGCCTACGCCCTTCTTGCGGATGCGCTCGATGAGCTCGGGCGTAAAGTGCAGCCCCGCCGTCGGGGCGGCTGCGGAGTGCTCCTCGCTCATGGCGTAGACCGTCTGGTACTTTTCGGGGTCGCCTTCGTAGCCCTGAATGTAGGGAGGGAGCGGCACATGTCCTGCCTCATGGACGGCCTGGTCGAGCGTGCGGCCGCCTTCGGGCGCAAAGCGCACGAGGCGCCCTCCCCTGCTGCCTTCCACAAAGTCGAGGACCTCTGCCGTAAGAACCACCGGGGACTCCATGGGAGCCAGGAGGCCGCCCGCACGGTATTCGATGACCGCTCCCTGCTTGAGGCGCTTGCCCGGATACACCAGGCACTCCCATACCGAGCCCATCGGGTCGAGGTCCTCTCGACGGCGCAGCAGAAGCGTCTCAGCAACCGCTCCCGTAGGTTTGTGCCCCACCAAGCGGGCAGGCATCACGCGGGTGTGATTGGCAACGATGAGGTCCCCCTCCTCGAGGTAGTCCACGATGTCCGTGAAGGTGCGGTGCTCCACACGGCCGTCTTCGCGGTGCAGCACCAGCAGCCTGCAGGAGTCGCGCGGCTCCGCGGGCGTCTGGGCTATGAGCTCTTCGGGAAGGGTGTAGTCAAAGTCGTCGGTGCGCATGGGTAGCTCTTCTGATCGATTCTGTCACGGCCAACCGATTGTAGCGCGTCGAAATGGCAGACGAAGGCCATGTCGCTCATCGCGTTCATTGTCACTGGCGTCCGTGCCGCCTCAGTCCTCGTCGGGCTGCTGGCCGTCATGCGCCTGCCAGGCGCACGGACCCATCCAGAGGTTGCTGAAGCGCGCCGTGAACGAAGAGTCCTCGGGCGAGCACGCGTACACGCCCACGCGGACCGCACCTGCGCCCTCGTGCAGGTGGCACACGCGCATCTGGTGCCAGTCCACGCCATCCTCGGAGCAGTCGATGCGATAGTCGTCGGCACGCCTGCTCAGTCGGTACCACATCTGTCGCGTGTCGGCAGGAATCTCCGTCGTTGCCCAGTCAGACCATCCGTGGTTGGTGACGACGCTGCCCAGATGCTGGATCACCCCGTCCTCATATTCGACCGAGCCCTTGATCCAGTTTTCGGAATCGAGGTACATGACCACGCCACATTGGTCAAAGCGATGGTGCGCGCCCGAGAAGTCTGTGCGGACGACAAACGAGAAGTACTGCTCCTCCGTCACAAGCTGCAGGGCGGGCGCGTTGTCATTGCGGAAATGGTAATAGGTGCGTTGCCAGAGGTCGGTGCCCGGCTCGGTCGTGACGCTCAAACCGGCCTCGTTGGCCTCCCACTGCGCAGGCTCGCGGGTCCAGCGCATCGAGGACGCGTCAACAGCCCCCTCGCGCACGTCCTCCTCGGCTTTGTCACCCTTCTGGGCCGTGGCATCCCCAAGGTTGTGCATGCCCTGATATGCATCAAGAGAGAAACCGTCGTCAGAGCGAATCTCCTTCGTCATGATGCGCTTCATCCCCCATCTTTCGTAGATCCTCCAGTCACAGTTGTCACTCGTGGCAAGCCGGAGCTCCCGTGCCCCGTGACCAACCAGCCAACCGATTCCCGCACACATGAGCGCCTTCGCAACGCCTCGCCCACGCGCCGCCGGGGCGACGACGAGCAGGGGCATCGTGGCGATGCCATCCGAACCCAGCGTGGACGCCGCCTCGTCCATGAGGCGCTCTTCCTCTTCAACGACAAGCGCCCCCACGTCGTCAGAGATGCCCAGCGCCCGCATCATCATGCGGATGTTGGTCCTCTGCTGATGCCACACGGCACGCATCTGGCTGTCGTGGTCTTCTTCACGCGGGCTACCCACAAGAAGCACGCCCAACAGCCCATCGCCCTCGTACGCAACAAGGCCGAAGTCGCTCTTGATGAGGTGCTCGCACAGCTCGTCCGCACCCAGCCAGTAGGAATGCGTGCCTTGCTCCGAATACCATGTCTCGCCCACGATCTTTGACGCAGCCTCGAAGTCTCGTCCGTAAAACTTGCGGATCTCCATCCAGCAACTCCCCTCTCAAAGCCTAGCCAGCGTGCGCAGCCGCCTTGGCCGCCTTACGTGCGTCGCGCGCCTCATGGCGCTCGATTGCCGCCTCGGCCGCAGAGAAACGGCAACCGCAATAGTTTTGCCGATACATCCCCAGCTCACGCGAACGCGTTGTGGCATCTGGGTAATGCGGACGAAAGTCGCGCCACACGGGCGTAAGGCCGTGCGAGCGGGCAAGCTTGCCCAGGACTTCGCCGCAGGTGTCAAAGAGCTGGTAGGGAGAGACCGCAAGCGTTGTTGAGATGCGCTCAAAGCCCTGTTCGCGCGCCACGCGACACGCCTCGGCAAGGCGGAGCGCGTAGCACGCGCGGCAACGCGCCGCGCGGTCAAAGCCATGGGGAGCCACGACGCGCTCCCATGCGGCGCGGTCATCCCCTGCCACGACCACCTCAACATGCGCGACGTCCTTTGCCCAGCGCTTGAGGGTCGCAAGGCGCAGGTCATGCTCTGCGACGGGCTGGATGTTGGGGTTTGACCAGCAGATCGTTGGCTCGAAGCCCTCCTCCCGCAGCAGCCGCACCGGCTCCAGCGAGCACGGGCCGCAGCAGGCATGAAGCAGGAGCGGTGTGCGTTCCAAAGGCTCCTCCACTTCCTCGGCATCATGTGCGCCACCATCTTGACATATGGTTAACCTTATCATGACCGCGAGACATGCGGGCGCGCGGCTCGGTGTTGTGGGATACTGGATGGGTTACGCACAAGACCTACGAGAGGGGTTCCATGTCCTCCGAGAATCGCCCGACCTTCCCCAAGCGCGCCATCATCACCGGTGGCATGCCCTACGGCAACAAGAACCTGCATTTTGGCCATATCGGCGGCGTTTTCGTGCCCGCTGACTTCTTTGCGCGGTTCCTGCGCGACCGTATTGGCAAAGAGAACGTCCTGTTTGTCTCTGGTACTGATTGCTACGGCTCCCCCATCATGGAGGGCTACCGCAAGAAGGTTGCCGAGGAAGGTTACGAGGGAAGCATCACCGACTACGTCAAGGCCAACCATGACCTGCAGAAGGAAGCCCTCGACGCCTACGGCATCTCGCTCGACATCTTTGGAGGCTCAGGACTCGAGCCTGCAAAGTCCATCCACGCCAAGCTGAGCCATGACCTCATCTCCCGCCTGTATGAGCAGGGCTACCTCAAGAAGATGTCCACCCGCCAGTTCTATGACGTGCAGGCCGGCCAGTTCCTCAACGGCCGCCAGGTGCAGGGCCGCTGCCCCGTGCAGGGCTGCAAGTCAGAGAAGGCCTATGCCGACGAGTGCGACCTTGGCCACCAGTTTGACCCCGAAGAGCTCTTCAGCCCCGTGTCGCAGCTCACGGGCACCACGCCCGAGCTGCGCCCCGTTGACAACTGGTACTTTGACCTGCCTGCCTTCCGCGGCGAGCTGGAGGGCCTCATGGACGAGTGGGACGCCGACCCGCAGGTGCGTTCCATCGTCACGCAGACCGTGCGCGAGTCTCTCGTCGATCCGGTGATCTTTGTCCAGAACAAGTTCCGTGCCGACTTTGACGCCATCGAGGGCCAACTGCCCACGCACCGCATCGTCGAGCCCGAAGGCAACCAGTCCTCGTTCCAGGTCGTGTTCGCCGACTGGGAGGCACGTGACGAGGCGCGGGCGGTTCTTGAGGGCGCGAGCGTGCGCTTCCGCACCGGCAAGACGCTGCTGCCCTTCCGCCTGACCGGCAACATCGACTGGGGCGTCCCCGCACCCGACCTGGAGGACGTCTCGGGTCTTACCGTCTGGGTATGGCCCGAGAGCCTGTGGGCGCCCATCTCCTTCACGCAGACGGCGCTTTCGCTTGCGCCGGAAGGCCGCTACTCCTCGACCGACTGGCATGACTGGTGGTGCTCTGACGAGGCGCGAGTCTACCAGATCATTGGCCAGGACAACATCTACTTCTACTGCGTGGCGCAGCCTGCCATGTGGTCGGCGCTGGACTGGGGGCTCATCCAGGACACGCCCGTGGCAAACTACCACATCCTGTTCATGAACAAGAAGGCATCC
>JAFUBJ010000271.1 GCA_017460265.1 Atopobiaceae bacterium
GCATTCTTGTCCATGAGCAATAATAAGGGGGCCTTAAAACGGCTCTCAGCGCCTCGTTACAATGCCTGTATGACTTCAATCCAGTCGGAAAACGGTTATGGACCGTTTGAGAGTTCATTCACGTCATGAGTCTATAGACTCTCTAATCAACTCTCATGTATAAAACTGCGATAATATATCTTATGTAAAGTATGAAGAAACGCAGCTAAGAACCCTTACGCTGTCCCTCAAGCAGCTCATCCCCCCGCGTTCTCTCCACCGATGGCGCGCAGAGCTTGTGGATGATAAGGTCCGTGTCCCAGTCGGTAGCCGAGTTCATCGTGACGAGCAGTTCGTCTAATGCCATCAGCGTTACGTCGCCTTTGGGGATGATGTTTGACCCAGCCCGAGAGATGTTGACGACAAGCGAACCGTTTGGCCATGGGACCTCAGAGACGCGACGCCCCTCCACCAAGCTTCCGGCACCCACGTTATAGGTGTGAAGCATGCGGTCTCCAGAGCCATTCACATCTTGGTCTTCGGGGGTCACGCCCAAAAGCCGTCCAAGGCCGACCTCATAGAAAGGCTCGACACGGGTCAAGTTTGCTACGACATATGACGTTATTGAAACAATTGAAACAGCTAGCAAAGCATCAAGTGTTCCCGTAAGCTCAAAGCACAGCACCACGGCCGATACCGGGGCCCTGACCACGCCGGCAAAGAGCCCTGCGATACCCAATACCATGAAGTTCGAGACATAGCTTTCGGGTATGCCGGGCAAAGATGACGTGAGCATGCCAAAGAGAAGGCCCACAAGAGACCCCAGCACGACGAGCGGAAAGAGCGTTCCTCCCGGAGCCCCAGAGCCATAGCAGACGGTCGTAAAGAGGTACTTCCCCACCAGGAGCCCCGCTACGGCAAGAACGGTGAGGCCATCTCGTTCCATCATGATTTCGACGATGGCGTCGCCGCCGCACATTAGCTCGGGAAAGAAGAATGCGGCAAACCAGGCGATCACAAAGGGAATGGCGTATCGCGAGTACGGCAGGTATCCCTTCAGGCGGTCAAAGAGCTTCTCTTGACAAAGGAACATGCCAGCATTGTGCAAGGCTCCCAGAAGCCCACAGAGCGCTCCAAAGATGACCAGGAGCGGATAATGGGCATGAGAAAGGTCCCTTACGAAGGATAGGCTCAGAACGGGTGCGACGCCCAGGACCTGAGAGACGAGGAAGTCAGCCGCCAAAGACGACGTCATGACCGATATGATGAGC
This sequence comes from Atopobiaceae bacterium, assembly GCA_017460265.1. GTDB lineage: Bacteria > Actinomycetota > Coriobacteriia > Coriobacteriales > Atopobiaceae > UBA1367. Next base: position 1,251 of record JAFUBJ010000271.1, read on the forward strand.
GGTGCCGTGAACTCGCGATGGATCTCCTCGATGGCGAAGAGCACGCCGGCAAGCGGTGCGTGGAACGCGGCAGACATGCCCGCCGCGGCACCACAGGTCACCAACAGGCGCTCCTCCCCACGCTCCTTGCGCAAGATGCGCGACACCGCCTTTCCCGAGACGCCGCCAAGCTGCACGCTCGGGCCCTCTCGTCCAAGGGACAGCCCTGCAAAGGCGCAGAGGGTCCCCTCCAGGAACTTGGCGGGAAGGACGCGCTTCCACGGCATGTCAATGCGATCCATGACCTCGGCATCCACCTGTGGAATGCCGGACCCAGAGGTTGCTGGCTCCCAAAGCACGAGTCGGCATACGGCCAGGTAGAGCACGAAAAGCACCGCCGCCCATGCGGCCATGAGCAAAGGAGATCCAGCGGCCTGCCCTGTGAGCTGCCGGAGCAGCCTCTCGGCGTGGGACAGCGAGATGCGATACAAGGTGATGACGGCACCAGCAAGCAGGCCGACGAGGATGCCCTCGCCGACCATGTCAATCTGGAAGCGCCTCGAGAGACGTCTCGGTATGGGACTCGTGCTACGTTCCATAAGAAGGCTAAGGCATGACGAAGGGGCCGCCGCCGTAGCAGGACCATACGGTGTCCACGCAGACGGTGCGGCCAAAGGTCGGGGCGTGGATCATCATGCCGCCGCCGATGTAGATGCCCACATGGTTGTACTCGGAGTCGGTAAAGAGGAGGTCGCCGTACGAGAGGTTCTCCATGCCGTACTTCCACAGCCCTGCGTTTTGGATGGCGTAGGCAAGGGACTCGCAACCACGTCTCCAGCTGCCATCGCCATAGCAGTACGAGACAAGTCCAGAGCAGTCAAAGCCGCCCGACCAAGGCCCGTATCCACCCCAGACGTAGGGCCAGCCGATGCAGGAGTATGCAGAGCTGACGCCGCCGCCGGGATAGCATGAGCCTCCCGTGTCCTCAGGCTCGCTGTAGGATGTGGAGGTGTCTTCATAGGTCTCTTCCTCAACCTGCGAGGAGGACTCTTCCTGGGCTTGGCTCTCCCCTTCCGAAGAAGCCTGTTCCTGCGGCGCCGGCGCCGGCGTGCTTGGGGCCTCTTCGACTGCGGAAACTGCCGTGGCAATGGCGCTCGTGCTCTCATCGGAGGAGGCCGCGGCCTGAGCCTGGGCGGCAAGCTCTGCCTGCACCTCGGCATCGAGCTGGTTGTAATAGGAGCGTGCCTCGCCCACGAGGGCCTGGTACTCCCCCACCTTGGCCTGGGCGTCATCGACGCGTCCCTGCTGAAGGGCATGCTGCTCCTCCAGTTCGGCCATCTGCGCCTCGAGCTCGGCCTCCAGGGCGTTGACCTCGGCAATGGCGGCGGCCTCACGCTCGTTGACCTTCTCCATGTAATAGATGCGGCTCACGAGGTCTTCCAGGCTGGACGAGCTCAGCACAAAATCAAGCACATTGAAGCCACCGCTCTTGTAGCCGCTCCGCATATGGAGGGAGAGCGTGTCTCGGGCGTGTGCCAGGTTTACCTTGGTGTCATCGATGTCCTGCTGGGTGCGGACCATCTCGTTATCCGTGCGCTCGAGCTCCTGTATCAGCGTGTCAAGCTCGCCCTCCAGAGATGAGAGCTCCCCGCCCAGCTGTTCCATGCGCTCACGGGCGGCGCTCAGTTCGCTTTCGGGAACTGCAAGGGCGGACGGAATGCCCACACCAAAAGCCAGTGTGGCAACAAGTCCGCAGGTAACTGCTTTAGTTCTAAACGACATGACGTCGTCCTCTCAAAGAAAAAGACGTATGTGAACACGTCAGAAGTATTCAAAAGTAAGGGATATATTGACACAAAAGAAAGGCGCCGCAAACCGTGCGGCGCCAAACGTGACAAGTTCGTGAAACGGTACGGGAGCCAGAGGCTAGTCAACCTTGATGAGCGTGAAGATCTCCTGGTCGTAATCTTGGGCCACGACCTCACGCGGGTTGAGGTAGGCAAGCTCAAGAATGAAGGCGAACGCCACGACCTCTGCTCCGGCCTTCTCGACAAGCTGAGCGGTGGCAACGGTTGTGCCGCCGGTGGCGATCAGGTCGTCAACAATGAGGACGCGGTCCTCGGGTCCAAGGGCATCCTTGTGAATCTGCAGCTCGTCGGTGCCGTACTCAAGTGCGTACTGCTGGCTGTAGACCTCGCGAGGGAGCTTTCCAGGCTTGCGGGCCGGGACAAAGCCTGCACCAAGCCTATAGGCGATGGGTGCGCCAACCAGGAAGCCGCGAGCCTCGGCACCGACGACCTTGGTGATTCCCTGCCCAATGAAGTGGTCCGAGATGGCATCAATAGCTGCGGCGAAGCCGACGGGAGAGTCCATGAGGGGCGTGATGTCCTTGAAGATGACGCC
>JAFUBJ010000272.1 GCA_017460265.1 Atopobiaceae bacterium
CTGTGGCTCACGCTGGACGGGTCCGGCTACAAGCTGCTGCTCTCGAGCGACGGCGCGACGGTCTACGACCCGGCAGGCCACGCAGTATCGACCTTCGGGGAGTCGATAACGCTCGACTCGTCGCGGCCCCAGAGCATCGGCGGCGAGGACGCCTACATCGTGTTCTACGACTCGGACGACGACGGCACGCCGGACACCATAAGGATGGGCGGCAACATCCTCATGGGCGGCTCGCAGACGCTCTCCGAGGTGCTCGCGGAGCTCGAGGGCACGATCGCGTACGACCACACCTACGAGTTCGACGCCACGGGCGAGCACGCGACGTTCACCGCGCACCTCTTCAGGGGCGGGGTGGACGTGGCGAGCCAGTACGACCCGGGGCAGTTCTCCTGGTGGAAGAAGACAGAGGGGGCGTCCGGGCTCGTGCCGCTTGGCACGGGCTACACCTGCATGGTCGCCTTGGCGGACATGGGATACGGAGGCCACGTGGTCGGCCGGTTCACCACCACCGAGGACGCCGAGCTGCTCACCGGCGGGAACGCACTCACAGACTCTGAGGACGAGCAGCTCACCGCGCGCTTGGAGCAGGGCGGGTCGGTCCGTGTGTCGGACCTCGCCGTCGCGACGTCGCTCTACCAGACGGACCGCCTGCTCGTGTCGGGCGTCGAGGGCGAGCACCTGGTGGGCATGGCGACGCTCGCCGCCTACCTGGAGGGGGCGATGGCGGGGCCGGTGCGCACGGGCACCACCGCGGAGTGGTCGGCCGACCCGACGCTCGTGTCGGAGGCCGGGGTGCTCTACGTGTACACGGACCACGCGGTCGACTCGACCGGCAGGCCCGTCGCCGGCGTGAAGGTGGGGGACGGCAGCGCATACGTGGTCGACCTCCCGTTCACCGACGAGGCGCTCATGGAGCACGTCCTCGACAGGACGGTGCACGTCACGGCCGACGAGCGGGCCGCATGGAACGCCAAGGTGCGCGCGTACTACGCGGGCTCCGACCAGATGGTTCTCACGACCAACTAGCAAGGAGGGCAAATGGCCGACATCTCAAAGATCACGCTCCCCACGGGGACGACCTACGACATCAAGGACGCCACCGCGCGCTCGCTCATCGACCAGATGAGCGGCTACACGGACTTCCTCGGCGTCACCACCACCGCCCTGACCGACGGCGCGACCACGAACCCCATCACGGTCGCCGGAGAGAGCGTCACCGCCAAGAAGGGCAACATCGCGACCTATGGGTCCTCGGAGTTCATCTTCAACGGCACGGCCTGGCAGGCGTTCGGCGACCTCTCGGGCCTGGGGGCGCTCGCCTACAAGGACTCGGCCTCAGGCTCGGGTTCCGTGGCCGTGCCCAAGACCTACACCACGACGGTCACCCCCGTGGCCAAGAACGTGTCGGTGACCGGCACCACGACTGGCTCGGTGACGGAGACGAAGTCGACGGTGACGGTCTCGAAGGCGTCCTCGGGAACGGCGACGTACACGCCGGCCGGCACCAACGGGACCTCGTCTGTGACCGGCTCCTGCTCGGTGACCCCGAGCGGCACGATCGGCACGGGGTCCGGCACGGCCAACTACACCCCGGCGGGAAGCGTGAGCACTCCGACCATCACCGTCACCCCGAACACCGCGACGGTCAACTCCATCACGGCCGTCGGCACGCTCCCGAGCTGCACGCTGCCGGCATTCACGGCGACGGTGGCGAGCGAGACGCTGACCCTCGGCTGGGCGGCAGGCTCGTTCAGCGCGGGGAGCCTCCCCACGAAGGGCAGCAACCAGACCGTCGTGACGGGCATCAAGTCGGCGACGTCGACGCAGCCCTCGTTCACCGGCACGGGCGCCGAGCTCACCTTCACCGGGGAGTCGAGCACCGGCACCATCTCCGGCACCGCCGCGGCCCAGAAGTTCACCGGCACCGGCGCCAGGCTCGTGACCGACAGCCAGGTGCTCACCGGCGCCGCCTTCGCGGGGGCGTCCATGACCACCACGGGCTCGTACACGCCGGCGGCGCCGACCGCCACCACCACGACCGCCTCGACCGAGACCAAGACGGTGTCGGTGACGGTCAGCTAGGGAGGTGCCCATGGCCGACATCTCTACGGTCAGGCTGCCGGACGGCAGCGAGCACTCCATCAAGGACACGACCGCCCGGGGGCTGGCCGCCGACGCGGGCTCCACCGCCAGCGCCGCGCTCTCGGCGGCGATGGGCGCGCTCGTGTTCGACACCGACTACGTCATAGCGAGCGGCGTCGCCACCTTCTCGGCCCACGTGTGGAGGGCGGGGGAGGAGGTCACCACGGAGTACCCCGCGACCGCCTTCGAGTGGAGCCTCAGGCTCGGCACGGCCTCCAGCGCGACGGCGCTCGGCACGGGCAGGACGATGCAGGTGGCGCTCTCCGCGCTCGGGTACGGCGGCCACGTCATCTGCACGTTCACCACCGACGAATAGGAGAGGGAATGCCCACATACAGCAAAGAGACGGCCCTCTACGACACTGGGGCCATCGCGAGCGACATCGGGGACGCGGCCACGACCGCGACCAACTACATCGCCATGGACTCCTCGGGGGTCCGTGTGGCCAACGCCAACCCGGCCACCGCTACCACCTACCTCCGCCTCGCGAGCACCTTCCTCGAGTTCGTGCGAGGCAACACGTCCATGCTCAAGGCGTGGGTGGAGAGCTCGGTGGCCAAGATCCGCGTTGGCGCGGAGACCGGGTTCAACATGCTCACCGACGATGAGGGGGTCAAGCTCCGCAGCGGGACCACGGTGCTCAGCCAGTTCGCGTCCGACATCATCGAGCTGGGCAGCGACACGTACGACTCAAGGGTTAGCTTCTGCGGCGGCGCTGGGTACATCCGCGCGGTTGGCGACAGCCTTTCCATCAACAGCGAAACGCCCTCTATGACGGGGGCGACCGAGAGCTTCGACGGGACGGAGAGCACGGCCAGTATCGGCACCGGCATCGAGAACAGCATCGAGTACGTAGAACTCTATGCGAGTTCGCAGGACTACGGCAGCAGCATCGGGGTAGACCTCTATCCGACTGGCGGGCTGTACGCCGTCCCCACCGTGAGGCTGACTGCCGACAGCATCACTCGCGCCTTCCCCATGTCCTCCGTCATCAACGCCATTCCCGTGACGCTCTACGACAACGCATCCGCAGCAGCATCGGCAGCGGCCACGCTCAGCGAGACGGCCGCGAACTTCAAGCGGCTCACCATCATGTACCGCGACGGCGACGGTACGCACGGCAGCGTGGACGTGTGGTCGCCGAACGGCAAGCGCGTCGCGCTCTCGCTCACGTGGATTAACGGCGCGAGCACGCAGGAGATGTACCAGCGCGTGCGTTGGGTCACCATCAGCGGCACAAGTATCGCCACGGCGCGATTCTCGGGCGACACCAAGTACCGCACGGGACAGGTCAAGCTCGGCGCGACGGCGAGCGTGACCAACAGCGACTACATCAGCATCGTCCACGTCATCGGCTACAGGTAGGAGGTTGCGCGATGCCACCAGTCCACTGGGACACCGTCGTCACGGGCCTCATCAGCGCGGCCATCCTCTGGGGTGTTCGGGCTACGGCCAAGGCGCTGCGGGACTACCAGACCAGCTCGCACACGTGGCGCGAGCGCATGGAGAAAATAGACGGCAACGTGTGGGAGCCTGGTGCCGCTGGGACCGAGGCGCTTTGGCATGAGGTGGTGCGCTGATAAAGGCCTCACGACAACTACATCGCGACATCAAAGGGATCGTCCGGGCGGGCGGTCCCTTTTCATTGGACGGCAAATGAAAGGAGCCGCAACATGCCTCCATACCACTACTTCATCCAGCCAGTCATGAACCCGCAGGCGCAGGTCGCCATAATGGCCCTCATGGTGCTTGCCCTCATGGACGTGCTCTTCGGCGTCCTCAACGCATGGTTCTTCCAGCACGACTTCTCAAGCCACGAGTTCAGGCAGGGGCTTATCCGCAAGCTCTCCAACTTCGGCGTGGTCATCGCAGCCGACGTGGTTGACGCGATGCTTCTGGGTGGCTTGGACCTTGGCTTCCAGCCCGTCCTGATGACGGTCACGGTGTCGCTGTCGCTCATGGAGCTGGTGAGCCTGATGGAGATATTCGCCGAGATGCACCCTGAGATTTCCGAGTCGCTGTGGTGGCAGATGCTCGCGCACAGCAAGGACAGCCTCAACAAGGAAGGTGAGTGACGTGGCCCTATCAGTTCCTGAGCGCATCGCTCAGATTGCGGAGCACTTCGCCGAGCACGACAGCCACGGCTACTCGCAGCCTAACCGTGGCACGGGCGGCACCGAGACCATAACGCTCAGCGACGGCAGCAAGGTCAGCGTGACCAGCTTCGATGTTGACTGCTCCGAGATGGTGAGACAGTGCGTGAACGGTGGCCTCGGCAAGAAGGCAATCGCCTACATGTGGACGGGCAACGAGGACGAGGAGCTAAAGGCGCAGGGCTTCACCCGCATGGGCTACTCGGCGTCCAAGGTGCAGCGCGGTGACGTGCTTTTCGTCAGCGGTCACACGGGCGTCGCCCTCGGCAACGGCAAGCAGGCCGACGCGCACGGCGACGAGTACGGCGGCATCACCGGCCCGAATCGTGGCGACCAGACGGGCCACGAGGTCGAGGTCCGGTCGCTCCGCTCGTGGACTTACATCTATCGGTACTCCAAGGGCGGCGGCGCGCAGCCAGCGACAGTCCCCGCCAGCTTCACGATCGTTGCCGGCACAGAGCGCAACGTACGCAGCGCCCCGTCCACGGCGAGCAGCACCACCATCACGGGGCAGCTCAAACCCGGCGAGTCGGTGGTCTGCCGTGGGCTTGTGTACGCCAACGGGCTGGCATGGGGCGTCTACGACAACTACAGCGGCAAGACGCGCTACATCGCGCTGCAAGGGCAGGTGACCGTTTCATGAGCTACCACAAGTACGAGCTGCCGCGACAGCCCAAGACGCCGCTCGACACCCCGACCACCATCTTCGGCATCATCGGCATCGTATCGGTCGTTGTCCTCGTGGGGATGCTGCTGTGGTGCGCGGGGTGACCGCGCCGACGTGCCCCAAGTGCGGACGGCAGATGGAGCTGGTACCGTGGAGCGAGTGGCAGCTCGGCGAGCGCCGCACTATCGACGCCATCTGCCCCAGCTGCCTGCACATCGAGCGGCTGGAAGTCAAGAAGCAAAGCTAGGTATGCCCCTCTCCGCCGTGTGCGGGGAGGGGCTTTTCTGCATACTTCTGGGCGTTATGTGAATCGCGCAAAAATGGCTTAGCCAACGTTAGCCAAAAGCAAGGTACCGAGCAAAAGAAAACAGGCCAGAGGACATAGCCTCTGACCTGCTAAAATTCTGGTCGGGTGGACTGGATTCGAACCAGCGACCCCTTGACCCCCAGTCAAGTGCGCTACCAAACTGCGCCACCACCCGCTTGCGAATAAGAACAATACCACA
>JAFUBJ010000273.1 GCA_017460265.1 Atopobiaceae bacterium
CGTGACGCCCTGGGCCTCGCCCTGGGCACCGGCGAGCAGCCAGTGTGCGACGACTTCGAGCGCGCGAGCGCCGAATACGCCGCCATGCTCGGTCCCGACCTGCTGCCGCGCGCGCTGGCCGCCATCGACCTGGCATGCCAGCGCGTCAAGTCAAACGTCTCTCCCCAGCTGGCGATCGAGGCCATGCTGTTCGACATCAAGGAGATGCTCTCGTGTCACTCGTAATACCCGTGCGCATGCACTTCAACACGCAAGACCTGTGGTTCGATCCGGCGAAGTCGCAGGCGATGGCCGGTGACCACGTGGTGGTCTCCACCGAACGCGGCACCGAGTTCGGCCTGGCCACGCGCGATCCCTTCGAGGCCCCCGAGGAGGAGGTGCACGGCTCGCTCAAGCCCGTGCTGCGCATCGCGACGGACGAGGACCTCGACCGCGCTGATGCCTTGGCGGAAAAGGGCGACGAGGCCATGCCGACCTTCCGCCAGCTCGTCACCCGCTCTGGGTTGGACATGAAGCCCGTGGGAGTCGAATACCTCTTTGGTGGGGAGCGCGTGGTGTGCTACTTCTCGGCGGAGGAGCGCGTCGACTTCCGTCAGCTCGTGCGCGACATGGCCCGCGAGCTGCATGAGCGCATCGACATGCGTCAGATTGGCGTGCGCGAGGAGGCGGCCATCATCGGCGGCTTCGCCCACTGCGGGCAGGAGCTCTGCTGCGCACGCTTTGGCCACCAGTTCGAGCCGGTCTCCATCCGCATGGCAAAGGAGCAGGACCTCCCGCTCAACTCCACCAAGATCAGCGGCGCATGCGGCCGCCTCATGTGCTGCCTGCGCTACGAGTTCGAGGCGTATCGCGACTTCAAGGGCCGTGCGCCCAAGCGCAACGCCGTCATCGAGACGCCGCTCGGCAAGGGCAAGATCGTCGAGTACGACACGCCCAAGGAGCAGCTGACGCTGCGCCTGGAGAACGGCAAGCAAGTGCGCGTGGCCCTCGCCGACCTGGAGGCTTCCGAGGCGGCGGTCAAGACGTCCGCGGAGCTGAACTGTCCCTGCCGTCCCGACACGGCCCCGCGTGCCGCGCTCGAGCGCCTTGCGACGCCCGAGGTCCAGCTGGCGCTGGCCGAGCTCGACCGCGAGATGGGACTGGTACCCGAGGAGACCTCGGATGCCTCGGATATCTTTGTCGAGCCGCCCCGCCCGCGTCGCCGCGGTCGCAACGCAGCTCCCGAGAGCGACCAGCAGACCACCGAGGCGCCCAAGGACGAGCAGGCCGAGAAGCCTGCCACCCGTACCCGCCGCCGGCGCAAGAAGCGCACCACCGAGGCTGAGGCCGCGCCCGCGGAGACCCCCAAGACGCAGCCCTCCCGTCCGTCTCGCAGGACTCATACGGCAGATGAGGGTGAGCAGGCAAACCAGGCGCAGGCAAAGGCTCCGCGCAGGCCCAGGCACCACAGCACGGAGGCCGCCTCGCAGGCCAGCACGCCCGCACGCCACGTGGAGAGCGAGGCAAAGCCCGCCGCAAAGCGTCCGCGTCGCCGTCCGGGAGACCATGGGGGCGAGCGTGCCCAGCAGGCTCAGCAGCGCCAGCAGGCGCAGCAGACCTCCCAGGAGGGTGGCGAGGCACCCAAGCGCCGTCGCCGCCGTCGCGGCGGCCGCGGCAAGGGCGGAGCAGAGGGGCAGAACCAGGCCTCTGAGTAGCGATCATTCCCAGCGGGAATGCCTCCCGCTGGGTTTTTTCGGTTGAGCAACATCAAGTTTCAAAGCACCATAAGGAGTTTCAGCAATGCAGCGCGTCAAGTTCAAGGACATGCCCTACGCACGGCCCGACCTCGAGTCCACCAAGGATGCCATAGCAAAGATGACGGAACGTCTCGAGGGCGCGACTACCTACGAGGAGGCGCGTGAGGTCTTCCTTGAGTACGAGCGTCTGCACCGCGAGGTCGCGACGCAGGAGCAGCTCTCCTACATCCGCCATTCGATAGACACGCGCGACGCCTTCTACGAGGACGAGCGCGCCTTTTGGAACGACGCCCTGCCCGAGCTCATGACCTTCGAGAACGCATGGACGAAGGCGATGCTCAAGAGTCCCTTCCGATCCGACTTTGCCGCAGAATACGGCGACCTCATGTTCGTGAACGCCGAGATCGCGGAGCGCTCGTTCTCTGAGGCCATCGTGGGCGAGATGCAGCAGGAGAACAAGCTCACCACCGCATACGCCAAGCTCATCGCCTCGGCGCAGATTCCCTTTGAGGGTGGCACCTACACGCTCTCGCAGCTCACGCCCTTCAAGAACGCAGCCGACGACGGCCAGCGCCTTGCCGCATGGAAGGCCGAAGGCGCCTGGTACAAGGAGCACCAGGACGACCTCGACCGCATCTATGACGGACTTGTCCACCTGCGCGATACCATGGGCAAGAAGCTCGGCCACGATAATTACCTGCCCCTCGGCTATGACCGCATGGAGCGCAACTGCTACGGCAGAAAGGACGTCGAGCGCTTCCGCGACGCCGTCGTGGCCTATGTGGTACCCCTCTGCGACGACATCTACCGGGCACAGGCAAAGCGTCTGGGCATGGAGTACCCCTTGAGCTTCTCGGACGCGCAGCTGATGTTCCGGTCCGGCAACCCCAGGCCGCAGGGTACCCCCGACGACATCCTCGCCCAGGGCAAGCGCTTCTACGACGAGCTCTCTCCCGAGACGAGCGAGTTCTTCCAGACGATGCTCGACTGCGAGCTGATGGACGTGCTTTCCACGGAGGGAAAGGAGGGCGGCGGCTACTGCACGGACCTTGCCCTCTACGAGCTTCCCTTCATCTTTGCCAACTTCAACGGTACGCAGGGCGACGTCGAGGTCATCACGCATGAGGCGGGCCACGCCTTCGAGTGCTACCTCAACTGTGGCCGCACCCCCGCATCCTATCCGTGGCCGACGTCGGAGGCCTGCGAGGTCCACTCCATGTCCATGGAGTTCTTTGCCTGGCCGTGGTGCGAGGGCTTCTTTGGGCCTGACACGCGCAAGTACCTCTACAGCCACCTGACGGGCGCCGTGACCTTCATCCCGTATGGGACGATGGTC
>JAFUBJ010000274.1 GCA_017460265.1 Atopobiaceae bacterium
CGCCGAGCCCGAGGCTGCCGAGCCGGAGGGCTGGACGCAGGACGATCTTGACAACCTGCAGGTCGGCGACCTTGTTCGGCATCGCTCGTTTGGCGTTGGGCCCATCGTCGGATTCCCTGATGGCTACATCGTCGTACGGCTGGGCGGCAAGGATCGGCAGTTCGCCTCCCCAGGCGCGTTCGAGGCGGGCTTCTTGAGTTTGGACTGAGAGGCGAGTGCATTCTTTCGTTCGCTTGGGCTTGTCATAATGAACGAAACAGTGCACCTGGGCATACCCATAGCGCCCAGGTGCACATCTGCGTTCACCTGGCAGCGCCAAAATGAGCGAAAGCGTGCACAAGACGCAAGGCGCTACATCGACCCGCGATCGGTACTGCTCGTAGAGATGCCCGTGCCCTCGCCGCTCGTAGAGATCTCGTAAGCCCAACCGTAGTCGAGGGTGAACGTTTCGCTCCCGCCAAAGCTGCACTTCCAGTAGCGGCCTTCGTCGCCAAACATGTCCTCGGCACCAAACCACGTCTCGCCATAGCCCTTGTTCATGTGGTAGGTCCCCGATGGCAGCATGAAGGTCTCCTTGCCGTTCTCTGGGATGCAAATTGACATGACAAGCGTGTCGCCCTGATAGAGCTTGTAGTAGCAGTTGTCATAGCCGGAGTTGTCAATGCTGAGCTGGCAGTCGTCGCTTGAGTAGGAATCGTTGCGATACACGACGCCCGACGGGAAGCTCTGGATGCACGCCTTGGCACGTTCCTCCAAGTTGGGGAAGCCGTCATAGCCAGGGTTGACGATGGAATTGAACTTGACGTATGCATCGTAGTACTTGCCACTGTTGAAGAGGGCCTCCGCCGCCTCGTACTCCGTCCATGCCTCGCACTCGAGCCTGAGGGTGCTGGCGTTGTTGAAGGTCGAGTCAGACAGGCTGTCGAGCTTGGCCAGGGCGTCCGCCCACTTCTTCTGGCCCATGAGGTCCTTGACGTCAAGGATGGCCAGGCTGTCTTGGCAGTCGAGGACCATCTCGTCGGAGTCAAACACGCCGTTGGCGCTTTGGAAGAGGCCGATTGCCTCCTCGAGCGCCTTGCGATCTTCTGGCTTGTCAGCGATGAGTCGCGACGCGGTGTAGTACGTGGAGGCATCTTTGCAGAACTGCGCCTGCTTAGCCGCCTCATCATCCCCGATGAGCTCATATGCCTTGGCTGCCTCGGTCCACTTTGCGGGGTCGGTCGAGGCCGCAGCCTTCTTTGATTCGGCGTCAGCCCACTTGGATGCCAGGTCGTATTGGGTGGCGGCATCCTTATAGTTGCCCAGAGAGCCAAAGGCGTCTGCGGCCCCGGCATAATCGCCCTGCTCGTAGAGTTCCACCGCCTTGTTGTAGTCACCCGACAACTTTGCCTGATATCCTGCAAAACCCAATCCGAGGGCAGCCGCGACGGAGGCCGCAATCATCCAGGGTTTGATCTTGCCCTTGGGCTTTTCTACCGGCACGTCCTGCGCAGGCGCCTCCTCAGGCTGGTCGGCAAAGAGAGGAACATCCCCTTCTGCCTCCAGACCCGCGTCAAGGGGAATGGGAACCACCTCCGTTGCCTGGACACCTTCGGGAGCATCAGGCATGACCGTGGTCTGTTCTTCCTCTGTGGCCACCTCTTCGACAGCAGCCTCTTCAACAGCCACCTCTTCGGTAGCCGTCTCCTCTGTCGCGGGCGATTCGGTCGCCGGCTCATCCGCCGCGTCGTCCTCGGCCACGGGCTCCTCGACCACCGGCTCATCCGCCGCGTCGTCCTCGGCCACGGGCTCCTCGACCACCGGTTCTGCCGTCGCGGCTTCCTCGGCCACGGGCTCTTCGGCAAACGCTATGCCTGCAGCCTCTTCCTCGGGACCGGCGTCTGCAGGATCTTTTGGCGGCAGCTTGACGTTTCCCGTCATCCCCACATGAGGAAGCTCGAACGAGTTGACGTGGTCTTCTGCAGAATTGTCCGTCATGGCGTGCTCCGATCCTCAGAAACAAACGCTGGGCAAGGGCAACAAGCGCTACGTCCTATAACGTAGCCAGATGCATACAGCATAATTGAATGAGTTTTCGTGCACAGACCCATGCAAGTAAGTGGGACCTTTTGAGCAGGAAGTGGTCAGACTGCCCAAGCGGGAAATCAAAAAAATCCTTGACCCTGACGTTACGTCATACTTTATGCTCTCACCAGAAGGAGGGGGGCGCATGGTCAAGGACGGCTACACACCCAAACAGCTGGCAAGCATGAGCGGAGTGACCGTCAGGACGCTCCACCACTACGACCAGATCGGCCTGCTCGTACCCACGCGAGCCAAGAACGGCTACCGGTCGTACGGTCACGCAGATGTCCAACGGCTTCAGCAGATCCTGCTCGACCGCACCATGGGACTCGAGCTCTCCGAGATTGGGCAGCTGCTCGACACGCCGGGCTACGATGCCGCAGAAGCGCTGCGCGGCCACCTTCACATCCTGCTGGACCGTAGGGCCCAACTTGACATGCTGATAGACACGGTCAGAAGGACCGTCGAAAGCCTAGAGGGAGGACCTGACATGACTGATGACGAACGCTTTGAGGGGCTCAAGCAAGAGACGATTGCCAACAACGAGCGCACTTATGGGACGGAGGTTCGAAAGCGCTTTGGCGACAAGGTCGTCGACGAGGCAAACGCAAAGCTCATGCGTATGGGCAAAGGCGAATGGACGGACATCATGGAGCTGGAAGAG
>JAFUBJ010000275.1 GCA_017460265.1 Atopobiaceae bacterium
AGGAACTCGGTGCAGTAACGGTATTCCGACCCCTCCCAGTCGTCATTGATCTCGATGTCAACGACGTTTGCGACGACGGCCTTTGCGTCGTCGGATGTGGAGATGGTCGTCTTGAAGTCGGAGACCTCCCCGGCCTTGCCCTCGTAGGCGTTGACGAAGCCCTCAATGAAGGTCGCCAGGCCAAAGGCGCCAGAGTCGACGACGCCGTTTTCCTTGAGAACCGGAAGAAGCTCGGGCGTCCGTGCCACCGACTCGTATGCCTCGATCACGATGGCATCAAGCAGCTCGTCAACGGAGACCTTCTTCTTTGCGAGCTGGTCGGCCTTTGTCGAGACGTCGCTCAGCACGGTCAGGATGGTGCCCTCGACCGGCTTGCGGACGGCCTTGAAGGCCACCTTGACGCCGTTTCTGAGGGCAGCGGCAACGTCGGCAGAGGTTGCAGGATCGTTCTTTGCGCTCACGAGCCCCTCGGCGATGCCGCGAAGGATCTGGCTGGTGATGACGCCCGAGTTGCCGCGTGCGCCCATGAGCGAGCCATGGGTGATGGCATGGGCGATGTCAGCCATGGAGGCGTCGGCGGGAAGCGCCTCGACCTCGGCGACGACCGTCTGCAGCGTCAAGGACATGTTCGTGCCCGTGTCGCCATCAGGAACGGGAAAGACGTTGAGCTTATTGATCTCGTCCGCCTTGTCTGCAACGACTTGGGCGGCAGCGGGGAAACACGTTCGAATGGTGTTTGCAATCATGCGTGTGGACCTCTTGTATCTCTTGGAGCTGACGGTTGGGTTAGCGCTTACGAACGCCTTCGACGTGGACGCGCACCTCAACGTCGTCGAGCTCCGCAATCTGCTTCAGGATGAACTTGACCGAGCTGACAAGATTTGCGGAAACAGACGAGATGTTGATCCCGTGGTCGATCACAACATGGACATCGACAACCACATGTCCCTGCTCCGTGGCAACACCAATGCCGTTGCGAAGACGATTGAAGGGCAGAAGGCGCGTGACTCCGTTCTCGACGTCGGACATAGCCATACCCACGACGCCGTAGCACTCAAGCGCGGCGTAGCCCGCGAGGTCGGCAATACAGTCGTTGGACACCTTGAGGGTTCCCGTGACACCCTTTGTCATGTCTAGCTCCTCTCGCATGACCGTCCCCTTGGACGGTCGACGCACGAATACAGGAAAGTATACCGCAGCAAAGACGAGCTCGTGAGCGCTAGCCCACATTTAACATGTGCTACACGGGCGAAATGGCCATAGGGTTCGCATCGTCGTCAAGATTGTGGCCTCGCCCGAGCAGCCAAAGCGCACCGCAGTCGACAAGGCAGGCCAGAACGCACGAGGAGATGTCACGCACAGAGCGCATGATGTAGGCATCGCGCATGGACGACTGGCATATCCCCAGGCACGCATACTCGTCTCTTACCTGCTGGAAACCCTCAGCGATCCCTAGGCTGCCCTCTTCTTTTGCACAGCTGCAGAAAGCAAGGGAAAGGGGCGAGAACGTCTGAAGCTGAGAGGGACGCCCGGCAAAGATGCGCACGCCCGATGCGTTGGGCTCCGAATACGAGGCCTCCACAAGATCGACCTGGTCGGAATCGAGGAGCAGCTCGTAGCGTGCAAGCGACTCGGCACGGATGAGCATGGGAACGGCGGAGCGTACGCCTTGGCTGACGATGCCAAAAACCCAAAGGTCGAGCAACAGGCAGGGCATGGCTGAAAGGCAAAGGACCCGAACCAGGCGAAGCGTCGCCATGCCCGCCCTCCGTGCAAACTCATAGCCCTGCCGTGCAGCCATCATGAGAAACCTCCCGTCCAACAAGTTTTCCAGAGCTAGAATGACAGGCACGCACGACATAAAAGAACGCCCCTGACGGTGGTGGACGGAGCAGTTTCGCGCCACAAAGCCACCACAACACAGAGCGGTCTGCGCTTGCAAGCAGCAGATGCTGTGCTATATTCGTACAGCTTGTAGAAATTGCGGGCGAGTCCCGCCCGCCCTATGGAGGTCTGAGTCATGTCTAAGGTTTGCGAAATCTGCGGCAAGCACGCCGTTGCCGGCCGTTCCATCAGCCACTCCCACCGCACCGTCAACCGCAAGTTCAAGCCCAACATCCAGCGCGTCACCATCGTGCAGGAGGGCCATGCCAAGAAGATGAACGTGTGCACGCGCTGCCTGAAGAAGGGCAACCTTGCGCGTTCGTAGCTGATTCAAAGCACAAACGGCACTGCCAGGGCTCCTTCGGGAGCCCTTTTCTTTTGGATGACAGCGAGGGCCGTTTGTCACCAGCGCTGCACGCAACTCAAGGGTTGAGGGCCCTTATGGCCTCTCTGTGGGCGATTGTGTGCATTCCCCAAGTCCCCAACTGGCCTTTCGGTGCCAGGACTGCACGCAACTCGGGGATAGAGGGCCCTTATGGCCTCTTCGTGGCCAGATGTGTGCATTCCCCAAGGCCCCAACCAGAAGCTCCGCACCAGGAGCACCGCCACCGCTATCTCAGCAGGAAAACGGCGGCAACGCCCACATCGCAGGTGACGACCGCGTCCTTTGTGGCTATGACGTTGGAGACGCCTCGGTCCTCAAGGAGAGAGAGCTCATGGTGATCGAGCTCCCAATGCACGCCACGCTCGCTGACCACCGTGCCCTCGCGCAGCGCAATGACCGAAAGCGTCGTCCCGGGGACAGCCTCGCGCCCAACCTCCCATGACGAAGAGCCACGCGGCGAGAGCAGCCGGCACTCGAAGTCGTCCTCGAGAAGGCGTGGACTGACATCGTCGTTTTGTGCCAAGAGCCCTACGACGGCAAGCTGGTGATCAAGGCGGCCGCCCGAGGCACAGGTAACGGTGAGCTCGAGGCGGGCATGCCGGCGCGCGGCCTCATGTCGCGCGCAGTCGATGGCAAGCGCCAGGTCCGTCGCATACTTCTCGCTGGGAAAACGGATGTCGGTCTTTACGCCCGCGTGCGCCCATGCGGCCGCAACGCCACTGGCGGAGTCGTCGTCTCCGCTAAAGACGTCGGGGATGACCCCAAGCGCATGCAGCTGCTCAGCACCCCGATCCGCCGCGATAACGTAGTCAGAGTCCCGCACGAGCCGCTCGACCAGCTCCGGCGAGCTGGGCTCGGGAGAGCCGTCGACGATCAGCGCATGCAGCGTCGACCCTCTTCAAGCCTCGCCATAATCAGCGGCATAGTCGTTGAGCAGCGCCAGCGAAAGCTCCTCGTAGCCGTGGACCAGGATGCTCGCATGCTCGCGCAAAAACGACTCGTCTCGACCGTCGTGGTCGTTGATGAGCGCCACCACGGGAAAGCCCGTCCTTGCGGCGGTTCGCACCCCAAAGGGTGCGTCCTCAAAGACCCAAGTCGACTCCATGGGCGTCCCCAGTTCCTCGAGTGCGCGCAGGGAGACGGCGGGATACTCCTTGCCACGCCCCACGTCGCCCGTAAAGAAGACCTCCTTGAAGAAGCCCTCGAGCCCATGGGCGCGAAGCCCCACGCGAATGTCGTCTGCGGGGGTGGACGAGGCGATGACCATGGGAATCCCCGCGTCCTCAAGGCTCTGCAGGAAGGCACGAACGCCAGGCCATGCCTCGACGCTCGTCTCGTACTCGTGGCACACCATCTCGCGTAGCTCGGCAAAAAGCGCCGGTCCGCTCTCCCCCACGCCAAGATGCTCATGGAACCAGGCACACTCGTCGTCTGCGCTCATGGGCTCCGTCTCCACGAACATCTCGTGCGTCATCGTGCGGCCGTAACGCCTCAGAAGCATGTCGGGCACCCGCTCCCACATGGGCATAGAGTCGACGATAGTCCCGTCAAAGTCAAAGATGGCACCAGAGATGGCCATGGGTCCTCCTTACGTTGTTTTCGGGTCAAATGATAGCAGCATGGATAATTGCTCCGTAGTCGGGTACAGTGTCTTACGCAAACACACATTCACCTGACGGAGGAAGACATGGCACGCTATGACTACAGATGCACCTCGTGCGACACGGTGTTCGAGGTCGAGCACCCAATGAGCGAGCATCCTGAGGTTTCGTGCCCCTCCTGCGGAGCGCCTGCAGAACGCGTCTTCTCCGCCTCGGGAATACATTTCGAGGGCCACGGCTTCTACAACACGGACCAGCGCAAGACCGTGACCGCCGGCTCCCCCTGTGACAGCTGCCCCAACAAGGACTAGGCGCTCGGGAAAGACGCCAGTTAGCCCTTTGGTCACGCGCCGCGCTGCATGAGATAGCAAAAGTGCCCGTCGCACCCATCGGGCGCAGGCAGCGTCTGAAACGTCCCGGGTGCGCCTTCCGTCTGCATGATTGAAAAGTCCCTGCCTTCCACAGACGAGAGAAAAGTCTTGACCACCTGCTCGTTTTCCTCAGGAAGAATGGAGCAGGTGGCATAGAGCAATCTTCCCCCAAAGGCGACGCGCGCCGATGCGGCAGTAAGCATCCTGAGCTGGAGCTCAGGCAGCGTGCGATCCCCTTCCAACAAGGACTCCGAGAGCGACCAGGCAATTTCTGGATGCCTGCGCATGGTGCCCGTTCCAGAGCAGGGGGCGTCAACAAACACGAGGTCAAAGGGTTCCTCCAGGCCCTCGGGAAGCTCGTTTTGGGCAAGCTGGCACGCGTCGAAGGTGACACACGTCACCCAGTCGGAGAGGCCTGCAGCGTCCATGCGGCTCTTTGAGACGCGCGTCTTGAATGGCTCGGAGTCAACGCCAACGATGGTGGCAGGACCGCCCTGGTCAAGGGCAGCGCCCTGAAGGAGCACCGTCTTCGTGCCCCTGCCCTGGCCAATCTCGAGGATTCGTTCGCTCGGTGACGGCTGCGCAAGCAGGGCAACCCGCTGCGCGGCAAGATCAGATACGACCACATCGACCTGCTCCACAAGGCCAGACGAGGCAAGACCGGCCGGACGCCCAAGCCTGATGCAGGAGGGGACGTCGGTAGCCATGGGATCCAGGCCACATTCCCCCAACAGCCCAACGGCCTCGGCAGCCGTATGCTTGGCACGGTTCGCCGCCACAAAGACCGGCGCCGGCTCAAGCTGCGAGAGCGCAAGGTCGCGAGCCGCGTCCTCTCCGCGAGCGTCACGGACGCGCCTCACCAGCCAGCTGGGAAGCCCCGACACGAGCGAGAGCGTGCCGTCATCGCACTTCCCCATCTCAAGGCTGTCACGGGCGGTATCGACGCGGGAGGCCTCCTCGTTGACGACTTTTCGCAGCACGGCATTCGCCAAGCCGGCCGCTCGAGGAGAGGCGCTTCGCACCAGCTCCACGCCCTGGCTCACCGCAACGGAGCGGGGCGTCTGGAGGTAGCAGATCTCGAAGGCGGAAAGCAGGAGGGCGTCGTGGACCCGCGGCTCAAGTGATGACGGGCGCCTCACGTGGCGGGATAGCATCTGGTCGAGCATGCCCCTGGCGGAGACGGTGCCAAAGGCGAGCCTTGACGCCAGGGCCCGGTCACGCACATCGAGCGACTCCATCTCCTTGGACGTACGAAGCAGCTCCCGCACGCGCGCGTCACGCCGCCTACATCGAGAGAGCACCGCAAGCGCCGCCTTGCGCGCAGGCGTTGGCTTGGCCATGCTCGCTACACCTCTGACCAGGTGAGTTCCTTGCCGCGAAGGCCCGCAGCCCATGCGGAGGCGTCCATGTCGCGCTTACCGTCAGGCTTCACCTTGAGGAGCTCAAGCGTACCGGCAGAGCACCCCAGAAGCACCCGGCCCTTGCTGACGGCAACCGCTCCCTGGGAGACCTCGGCCTCGGACAGGCAGCCCCTAAGGGCGCGCACGCCCTTGCCCATGACGGCCAGACGCGCCGGTGCGGCATCCATGGACGCTCGAATGCGACGAAGGTTTTCCTCTGCGCCGTCTTGGGGCGAAAGGCGCATCTCGGCCTTGTCGATCTTGACGGCATAGGTGACAAGCGACTCGTCCTGATCGGTCCACTCGGCAGTCCCCGCAGCCATGTCGTCAAGCGCCAGAAGCAGCTCCTGGGCCCCGATCATGGCCAGCTCG